>JBEBBH010000324.1:0-4980 GCA_041158485.1 Bacteroidota bacterium
CGTTTTTTGCTCGGTAATCATACCGCCTTTATTGGCTCCTAAATTGAATAATGGAAAACTTTTGATTTTAACATATTGAGTGTAGCTCAACTTTTTAGCAATTAACAAATAGCGATTTTTGGTGGCGCGCGCGGTTTTGAGTTGGTTTAGGTAAAATCCGCTTGGTTTGCCCAACATTACGGAAAGTGAATCAGCCAATGGTTTTACGTTGGTTTCGAAATCTTCAGACTTCGGCGCTACAGCATCAAAACGAACATTGTAGTTGGGAATGGATGTTGCCAATAAGCTGCCGTCGGCCGAATAAATATTGCCTTTATTCGCCGGAATAACAAAGTTTTTTACGGTGCGTTCTTTGGCTAGCTTTCGGTAATGATCGCCTTCTACCCACTGAATTTTAGTGAGTTTAAACGTAATTGCCAAAGCCATCAGGAACAAGCAGAAAGCCACCAGGTAAATACGGTAAGAGATATGTTTATCTTCTACTGCCATAGCTTTTGAAAGAAACTTTTTTCTATTGGTTTTTTAATTTTTATTTTTTGTGGCGGAACCGATGAAGGGAAAATATTTCGCTCCTTCATTTTTTCGGAAACGGTCGATTCCATTTTTAATTTCATTAATTCCGAACGCTTGTCTACAAATTCAGAGCGCAATTCTTTGACTTCGTTGGTCAACTCGGCTATTCTGAAAATTTTTTGATCGTAACGGTGTTCGTTGGCAATCATCAAAATGGCCAATAAAATCAAAAACACGATGAAACGCCAATTTTTGGTAGCATCTTCATTCACTAAAAACCGAGCTTTTAAAATGCTGTAAACGCCTTTTTTCATTTTATTGAAGATTTTTGATTAACGACTTTTGATTTTTGAAGTGAAAATTCTGAAATCATAAATCGTTAATCTTCAATCATTAATCATTTATATCTTTTCCGCTACTCTTAACTTCGCGCTTCTCGCTCTGTTGTTGATTTTAATTTCGGCTTCTGTCGGCACGATTAACTTTCCAACTAGTTTAAACGGCACCGAAAAGTTTCCGAAGAAATCGCGTTCCGGTTCGCCTTCAAAAAGTCCGTTTTTCATAAAGCGCTTCACCAAACGATCTTCCAAAGAATGGTAAGAGATAACGCTTAATCGACCGCCGGGCTTCAATATTTCAAGCGATTGCTCTAAGAATTCTTTGAGCACTTCCATTTCTTGGTTGACCTCGATTCGTATCGCTTGGTAAATTTGAGCCAAGACTTTATTTTTTACTTTTTCCGGCAGGTATTTAGCCAAAACCGTTTTTAGTTCTTCGGTCGTTTTGATGGCTGTCTTCTCTCTGGCTTCCACTATAGTTCGGGCCAAAGCCGGCGCTACTTTTAACTCGCCGTAATCCAAAAACACTCTTTTCAGGTTGCTTTCGTCGTATTCGTTAATGACTTTATAAGCATCCAACTCATTTCTTTTGCTCATTCGCATATCGAGGTCGGCATCAAAGCGAGTAGAAAACCCTCTTTCCGGAACATCAAATTGGTGAGACGAAACGCCTAAATCGGCTAAAATTCCATCTACGCTTTTCACGCCATGGAATCTCAAAAACCGTTTGATGTATCTGAAATTCTCTTGTACCAAGGTAAATCGGTCATCAGGCAGGGCGTTGCTCCAAGCATCTTCATCCTGATCAAAACCGAACAACTTACCATCGGGTCCGAGTCTTCGCAAAATTTCTTTGGAATGACCGCCACCGCCGAAAGTAACATCAACATAAATGCCGTCCGGCTTAATATTTAAGCCGTCGACTGTTTCGTGTAATAAAACCGGATTATGATATTCCATCGCTGTCGTCATTTATGTTTCCCATTACATCTTCTGCTAAATCTGCAAAATCAATGTCGTCCCCGGCAATCGATTTTTCATACAAATCTTTATCCCAAATCTCCACAATGTTTACGGCTGACGAGAGCACGATATCTTTTGAAATCTGACTAAATGTCGTTAAGTCTTTCGGAATCAATAATCGGCCTAAATCGTCAACTTCAACCATTTTGACACCGGCAGTAAAGCGGCGGATGAAGTCGTTATTTTTTTTCACGAATCGGTTAAGCTTATTGATTTTTTGCATCATTAAATTCCACTCTGCCATTGGATAAAGTTCCAAACAAGGCTGAAACACAGAACGCTTCAAGACGAAGCCATCTTGAAGAGAATTAGCCAGTTGCTTCTTCAAAGCCGAAGGAATCATAAGCCTTCCTTTGGCGTCAACTTTGCATTCATATGTTCCGATAATGGAGTTCAATTGCTGTTTATTTTGGTTATCAGCAAAAATATAAAAATTATTACCACAATTTACCACAAACTACCACTTTGTTAATAAGTTTTACCACTTACTGCCATTTTCCGAGAAAAATCGCCGATAGTCATCATTTGGGAATTGTTGATGATTGTTCAACAAATCGAAACGAGAAGAAAAAAAAAGAGATAAAAAACTCATTATTAGCTATTTTGTTGACAAAAATTAATTTTTAGAATCTGGGAAAAGCAGTGTTGATTGTCGCAAAAAAACTGTTTATATTTTGAAAAAATCACTCAAAAAATGAGCCTTCAACTCGGAAATAATAGTGGTAAACCATAAATGTTAGCTATAAAATCATATATTTGTTGCCGAGGTAAAAAGTCATAACTAATACATGGAAGGAAATTTTAAAAAAGAAGGAAGGTATTCCTATTTTGAAGCCGGAGAAGGCACGCCTATAGTGGTTTTACACGGATTAATGGGTGGCTTGAGCAACTTTAACGGAGTAGCCGATTATTTCTCCCAAAGAGGTTATAAAGTAGTCATTCCCGAGTTGCCGATTTACACTCAAAACATTCTGAAAACCAACGTGAAAGCATTTGCCAAATACGTGAAAGACTTTATCACTTTTAAAGGATTTGACCGTGTAATTTTGCTAGGTAATTCTTTGGGCGGGCACATTGCCTTGTACCATTCTAAAATGTATCCTGAAAAAGTAGCGGGCTTAGTATTGACGGGAAGTTCCGGACTTTACGAAAGCGCCATGGGTGACAGTTACCCTAAGCGTGGTGATTACGAATACATCAAACAAAAAGCGGAAGCCGTTTTTTACGATCCGAAAATTGCTACTAAAGAAATTGTAGACGAAGTTTTTGCAGTGGTTAACGATCGTATTAAAGTGCTAAAAACCTTAACCATAGCTAAAAGTGCCATCCGTCATAATATGGCCAAAGATTTACCCAAAATGCACGTTAAGACTTGTTTGATTTGGGGAAGAAACGACCAAGTTACGCCGCCACAAGTAGCCGAGGAATTTCATAAATTGATGCCCAATTCCTCTTTGTATTGGATTGAAAAATGTGGTCATGCGGCCATGATGGAACATCCGGACGAGTTCAATCGTTTGTTAGACGAGTGGCTGAAAGAGGTTCATTTATAATATACAAAGAGTCCGTTTTGGACTTTTTTGTTTTTACCGAAATACTATGAAAATTAACACTGCCGAATTTATCATCAGCAACTCCGACGCCAGCAAATGTCCGAAAGAACCATTGCCGGAATACGCTTTTATTGGCCGCTCCAACGTTGGAAAATCTTCATTGATTAATATGCTGACCAATCATAAAAATTTGGCTAAAACTTCCGGGAGACCGGGAAAAACCCAGTTGATTAATCATTTTAAAATCAATTCTAATTGGTTTTTAGTCGATTTACCGGGTTACGGTTATGCGCGTGTTTCGAAGAAAACCAAAGATGTTTTTCAGCAATTCATCACCGATTATTTTGAAAAAAGAGAACAGTTGGTTTGTGCTTTTGTGTTGATTGATATTCGTTTGGAAGCGCAGAAAATCGACTTGGATTTCATCAATTATTTAGGCGAAATCGAAGTGCCTTTTTGCCTCATATTTACCAAAGCCGATAAAATCAGTCGCGGTAAAATTGATGCGCATGTTGCAGCTTATCGCAAGGCCTTGTTGGCCAATAATTGGGAAGAAATGCCGCAGCACTTTGTAACTTCATCTTTGGAAAGTACCGGAAGAGAGGAACTATTGGCTTTTATTGACGATGTTAATGCACAGATGTTTAAAAGTGGCGAGTTGTAAAAGCTACCCTTTCAACTCCATTTTCTCCGCAAAATAATCACAGAAATCCTTCATGGTATCCACCATTTTTTCATCGCCGGTTGCACGTTGAAAGGTATCTGACATGGCAACTAAGGTTTGATGGAAGAATTTTTTCATTTCATCTACCGGCATGTCTTTGGTCCACAAATCAATACGAAGTGTTTCTTGCGCATTGCTGTCCCAAATAGACAACATCAAGGCTTTGGCTTCTTCTTGCTCAACTCCGCCGTCTTGAGCCGTCCAAGTGAGCTTTTCAGGGATTCTGTTTTCGTCGAGTTCGACGTTGAATTTTATTTCGGATTTGATGGTATTACTCATTTTTCTTAGGTTTATATTTTGATCTTTCGAAGATTTGTTTGGCATCCATTTTCAGCATTTCTTGTAAACTCACTTCGTTATTTTCCATGAAAGAGCGGACAATTTGCCAACCCATCCACTGTCCTATTCTACCCGGCGATTCATTGTCGATTTCGAGATAAAACTTGGAAAACGGGGCCATATTGACAAAGCGATTCTCCAGTTTGGCATCGGTACTAAATAACAAATCTTCTTCTATAAAATAGCGCCAAATGTAACTTTCGTTTTCTTGACTCCAAGTAATTTGCTCCGGCGTGTAGCCCATTTTTTCGGCATCTGTATAATCCGGCAGCATAATATCTTTCATATAAAGTTCCTTGCCGTAGTAAATCATGTTAGCCAATAAGGTTTTCTCTGTTGGCGGCGGAATTTTTCGAACAGCAAAACTCGATACAATATCCGGCATCATTTGACGCTCTTCAAAATTTTGTTTCAGATACTCGGGGAAAGTGTAAAATTGATGCGACTTCCCTAAGTACAGCTCCAAAGCGATAATCAATTTATCGTCGGC
>JBEBBH010000325.1:0-11082 GCA_041158485.1 Bacteroidota bacterium
GTCGGATGATAAAATTTATTGTTCCGAGTTGGTGTGGAAAATCTATAAAAATGCTGCAGGAATCACCCTTTGTAATTTGGAAAAGTTAGAAAGTTTTAATTTAGAAAACGACAAAGTAAAAGCCATTTTACAAGAGCGATACGGAAGTGATATTCCATTAAAAGAAGAAGTGGTAGCGCCTTCACAATTAGTAAACTCCAATCAATTAATTACGATAATCGACACCTATTAAATTGAAAAACCTCATTCAAAATATCAACAAAGCTTTTGATCACCGAATCCGTTTGGGGATTATGTCGGTATTGATGGTCAATGAGAGCGCCGATTTTAATATGCTCAAAGAACTATTGGGTGTAACCGACGGGAATTTGGCGAGTCATACCAAAGCGCTGGAAAACGAAAACTACATTATGATTGAAAAACAATTCATCGGTAAAAAACCGAATACCCGCTACATTGCCACAACCGCCGGAAAAAAAGCCTTCCAAGAGCACATTGAAGCGCTTGAAAAATTAATACAGAAAAGTTAACCCTATTTTTTTATCTATTTACTTTGTATTTCAAAGTACTTTTAATTAAAAATTATGAGAGATTTGATCATCGAAAAAATGTACGAATGGAGCAAAAAACCCTATCAAAAGTTTTTTAAGAAAAACGAACCTTGGCCCATAACTTCTAAAGAGTTAATTCGTTATCCGCCGGAAAGTTTGGGTTTTCACATGGGTTGCTTTTTGTTGAAATACAATTTTGAAATTCAACCCAAATTGGAAGATCACGATGTATTTCATGTCCTAACTAATACCGGCATTACGGTAACGGAAGAAATCGGAATGCAATATTTTTTATTGGGTAACGGCAAGAGAAGCGCGTATCAGTTTGCTGTGATTGTTATCGGAACACTCTTCTACCCTATGCAATGGAAACGCTTCAACACCTTTTACCGACGTGGAAAATCGGCGCATCAGTTTTACGATTTACCCTTTGAGAAAATGCTGTTACAACCACTCCAAAACATTCAAAACACTTTTAATATCAAATAATTATGGAAACTATCTTAGAAAACAATGTTGAAAACGACAGCAAGTTTACCACCTACTTGGCTTTAGGCTCCTTTGGAGTGGGCTCTTTGCTATTCTTCGCCTTTATGCTTCATCCCAATCCGACCTTGATTTATATCGGAATTTGTTATGTGTTATGCGCATTTTTGGTCAACACCGTTGCTTTTATCAGTCTGCTAATTGAGCTACTTTTTCATTGGGAAAACCGTGAACAAATTGCCATTAAAATGCTCATCATGTTAGCCAATCTTCCAATCGCCTTTTTATACCTCAATATTATATTTAATTACAGTCACTTTTAAAAATCAACCTCATGGAAAATCAAGAAATTCAAGGCAACGAGCCGAAATCATTTTTACAATCCAATACCGCCAAAATGATTATGGTGGGATTGTTAACGCTCTTTTTACTCATTCCGCTACTGTTTGTACAAGATTTAATTTTGGAACGCTCAGAACGAAAAAACGAAGTCGACCAAGAAATTGCCACCCTTTGGGGAAGCGATGTCACGTTTTACGGACCGATACTCCGAATTCCGTATCAAACGTTTGAAAACTACAACGTCACTGATACCAAGTCCGGCGCCACTACAATTCAGAAACGAGCTTTCACGCAATACGCTTACTTCTTTCCGAACGAGCTGAACAACGTTTCCGACGTAAAGAAAAACGAATCGCTAAAACGCGGCATTTTTAATCCGATAGTCTTTACGGCCAATATGAAGTTCAACGGGAATTTTACTGCGCCTAATTTTGCCAAACTCAACATACCGGCAGAAAATGTGCAATGGGACAAAGCGACTGTTTTGGTGAGAACGACTAACTTAAAAAGCATCAAAAGTGAGCTGTCTATCAAACTGAATAACGAAAAACTGCTGTTTGAACCGCAGCCCGAAGACAAAAGCGACTACAGTATTTTAGCCACGACCTTATTTAATTACACCGATTTGGCTGCAGGAAAACCGATACAGTTTCACTTCGACATTCAGTACAATGGCAGCAACAGTATCAACTTCATCCCGATTGGAAAAATCACAAAAGTAACGATGGATTCCGATTGGGAATCGCCTAGTTTAGAAGGTTCATTCGCTGCTAATGATGCGACCAAGGTAGTCAACAAAGACGGCTTTCACGCCGACTGGAAAATACTTGACATCAACCGAACCTTTACCCAACAATACACCACTTCATTACCCAATTTAGACGATTACAAATTCGGCGTTAAACTGATAGATACGGTTGACGAATACCAACAAAACGAACGCGTGTCCAAATATGGCTTTTTGGTCATTGGTTTGACCTTTCTGATTTTCTTTTTGATCCAGTCGGTGAGTAAAATCAATATTCACATTTTCCAATATTCGATGATTGGCATCGCACTCATCATGTTTTACACTTTACTTATTTCCATTACAGAACACAGTAGCTTTAGTTTGGCTTATGCTATTGCAGGAACTGCGGTTATAACTATGATTACGCTTTATTCGATATCGATTTTAAAGAACCGAAAATTCCCGCTGTTTATTGCGGCCGCACTGACGGTTTTGTACAGCTTTATTTATGTGATTATACAAATGGAAGATTATGCGCTGTTGGTAGGAAGTATCGGATTATTTTTAATTCTCGGAGCTGTGATGTATTTCTCCCGAAAAATTGATTGGGGAAAATAAAACTCAGTGAATCTCATTTTTTCTCCGTGAATCTCTGTGTAACTAAAAAATGTCACTGAGATTCACGGAGTATTTTTTTGATTAGAAGCGATTAAATTTGGTTAAAATCGAATTGCCACTCGAGTTCATTTCGATACCAAAGTTGGCCTTGCGAAACTTGTAGCGGACTTTCAAAATTGTTGGTATACAAAGCACCCGTTCCTAAACCTTGCGGCATCGGATTATTTTGTAAAAATGTAAATTGGGCAATCGCATTCAAACCGATATTACTTTCCAAAGCCGAAGTAATCCACCAGCCGATTTTGTATTTTTCGGCCAAGGCAATCCACTCAGCAGTTCCTCGAAATCCACCGATAAAACTCGGCTTTAAAATGATGTATTGTGGTCGAACTTTTTGCAGTAAAGCTTCTTTGTCTGTTACAGAAAAGACACCTATCAATTCCTCGTCTAACGCGATGGGTAATTGGGTGTTTTTACAGAGAACTGACATCGTGTCAGTGTTGTTTTTTTGTATCGGCTGCTCTATACTATGAATTTGAAAACCAGTGATTTGATTAATTTTATCTAAAGCATCATTTTCAGAAAAAGCACCATTAGCATCGACCCGAATCTCTATGGTTTCCGCATCGAAATTTTGACGAATAAAACGCAATAAAGCCTTCTCTTTTTCAAAATCTATGGCGCCGATTTTCAATTTGATGCAACGAAAACCTTGCTCGATTTTCTCTTCAATTTGACGTTTCATAAATGCTTCATCGCCCATCCAAACCAATCCGTTGATGACCATTGAAGCTTCTCCAGAAGTGAATTTTGAAGGCAATAAAACAAATGGATTTTCACTTTGTAACGACAAAAAAGCCATTTCTACGCCAAACTGAATCGATGGAAATTCCATTAATTCCTCCCATAATTTTTCAGCACCGAGGTGGATATTTTCACAAACCCAATGCAATTTTGCTTCATAATCCGGTCGGTCATCTGCTGAGAGTCCGCGTAAAATACCACACTCACCTATGCCCTTTTTTCCGTTTTTTTCTATGACCAAAAACCAGGTTTCTTTATCGGTTAAAACACCGCGCGAAGTCCCTGATGGTTGTTTGAAATGCAGTATGTATTTATGATAAGTCGCTTTCATTTTTAGTCTAAAAGGCGTAAAATCTTTTTAAAATCGGAAGTATCAAATCCGTTCTTTTCGAATTCTTGGAAATCAGCTTTAGTTTGTTCTGTCCAACTTTTCCCGTCTGGTAAGTTATTACTTTGGTACTTTTTATGAATGTCTTTCGCCTTACTCAATTGATTGGTAAACAAGTAAACGTGCGCCAATTGCAGTTGGTAATGTAACGCTGTTTTATCCAAACCAACCGCTTTCAAATAAGCTTCTTCGGCTTTAACAAATTGCTTGGTCGATAAATACAAACTGCCTAACAAACCATAATCAGTGGCAGTAGCTCTTTTTTTATCGATAATTTCCTTTTGAATGGCTAGAATCGCTTCCGGAGTTTTGTTGCTGAAACGAAGTTGTTGCGCTTCTTTTCGCAGACTATCCAAATAACCGTTGAGCTGTCCTGATTTCATTAAACTCTCTTCCGAAATTGTTTCCATGGCTTTGGCTTTTTCAACAGCCAATAGTTTTTGGTACTCGGCATAAGTATATTTCTTTGTAAACAACTCCAAAAATGTCCCAAACCACAAGTCTTTATTCGCTATTTTTAAAGCGATATCCGACTGTTGAATAGTTTTTAAAAGTTCTTTCTTGGCTTGAGTCGACCAGCCGCTTTTTAAAGTGTTATCAACCCAAGGCACTACCTCTAAGACAATTTTTTGTTTCATTACCCAATTATCACTTTCAAAGGCAAACCAAAGTTTTTTGGGGTTGGCCAACATACATTTAGAATCTTCAGACAAGAGTTTAGCCGCTTTGTTTACCGGTGCTTCTTGAGCGAAACAAGCATTTTTAGTCGTTCCTGATTTTTCAAATTGCAAAGCATCGGTTTCGTTGGTAAAAACATAAAACTTACACTTGTCCTCGCCGGTTATGGTGGAAAGCAAAAAAACCGCTCCGGCTGTACCTTGACTGATGCCGCTCGGATCCGGAATTGCTTTTAACAGCGAGACCAAACTCGAACTGATTTTTTGATTGTCGTCCAGTAGCGAAATGCGAAAAACAGCTTCTGTCGTACCTGCGGGAAAATCGGCAGATTGGACAGCTTTGCGCTTTCCGGCCTCTAAAATAATGGTTTCATTGGTGGTGCGAACGTTGTCCCAATAACCATCATTGCTTTGAGCAAATAAAACAGCGGTAAAGCACAAACAAAGCGCAGTAATGGAGAATTTCATGGTATTTTTTTTCATTTAGAAAACAAGAAGAGTGCCAAAAATGACACTCTCGTTTTAGAATATTACTTTGAATTATAGTTGAATGCTTTCGCCTATGGCCAACAACATCAAATCTTTTCCGGCATCGAAGAATTGCTTTTTGGCTTCCTCATGATTGATGACGATGTAACCGAAAGTATCGTAATGACAACCCAAGACTTTATCACAATCTACAAAATCAGCGGCTAAGATAGCGTCTTCTACATCCATCGTAAAATTACTTCCGATAGGTAAAATGGCCAAATCTAATTTAGTGCGCATCGGAATCAATTTCATATCCATAGTCAAGGCTGTATCGCCTGAAATGTAGATGTTTTTGTGTTCTCCTTCGATGACAAAGCCACCCGGATTACCGCCGTAAGTACCATCGGGAAATGAACTGGAATGAATAGCCGAAACGTACTTCACCTTTCCGAAATCAAACACCCAACTACCGCCATGATTCATTGGATGGTTTTGAAACCCTTTATTGCCGTAATAAGAAGCAATTTCCCAATTAGAAACGATGATTGAATTGTTGTTTTTAGCGATGGTTTCCACATCTAAAATATGGTCTTGGTGTGCGTGTGTTAATAAGATGTAATCCGCTTTTAAAGCATTCACATCAATATGAGCGGCATTAGGATTTCCGGAGATGAACGGATCTACAATAAGATGTTTGCCTGCGATTTCTATCCCGATGGTCGCGTGACCATAAAAGGTAATTTTCATAGCACTATAATATTTTGATTAAACGTAATTCACTACTACATCTGAAATGAAGAAAATCAAACACAAAGCCAACAATACTGCTAGTAAAAAAGTACTGATGGCTAATTTTTTCAATTCAGGATCTAAGAATTTCGGATTTTGGTTTCGGTAAACGGTTATCAAATGGCTAATCATAGGAAAATAAGCCACGACAAAGATGTATTGGTCAAAATGGAAGTCGTTTAAAAAGGCAAAAACCAACACCAAAATCATAGCCGAAATCACCAAAAAATAATGGTATTTCTTGGCTGCAGCACCGCCCATTTTCACCACTAAAGTATTCTTGCCTGATTTTCTGTCGCTGGCTTCGTCGCGCATATTGTTTAAGTTTAAAACACCAACACTTAAGAATCCAATCGCAATAGCAGGCAATAACAACAACCAATCAATGCTCTTGGAAAACATAAAATACACGCCAAAAGTACTCACCAAACCAAAGAAGACAAACACAAACAAATCGCCGAAACCTCGATAGCCGTAAGCGCCTTTACCAACCGTGTAGCGAATAGCCGAAGCGATAGCTAATATTCCCAAAACAAAGAAAATAAACGAATACAGCAAATAATGGTCTTTAAACGCGAAGTAAATCAACAATACGGCAAATAACAAGGTAATTGCGGAAGTAAGCACTATCGCTTTCTTCATCGCTGTTGGCGATATAACACCGCTTTGAATGGCGCGCATCGGTCCAACGCGATCCTGATTATCAGTACCTTTTACGCCATCGCCGTAATCGTTGGCAAAATTGGACAATATTTGCAAACCTAAAGTAGTCAGCACGGCAAAAACGACAATGTTCCAATTGAACATGCCTTGCGACATGGCATAAAAACTCCCAACAATTATACCGGACACTGATAGCGGTAACGTTCTGACTCTAGCGGCTTCAACCCAATGTTTCATGATAATTTTAAATATTAAATTTTAAATATTAGATGTGATTTATCCTTAATCAACATATTTGATATTTCAAATCTGAAATCTAATATTATGGCTACATCCAATTACTGTTTGAGGTTTCGATTTCATACAACCAACGGTTGACATATTCGTTTATTTTGTCGAATTGTCCCAAATGGAACGTAATGTTGCCACCGGCCGTGTGCATGGTTAACGAACCTATATTTAAACTTTTATGCCAAAACAATTGTGAGGTTGTGATGGCTTGTATTTTATCGATTTGTATTATTTCTTGGTCTACATCCCAAGCACCGCTTTGTTTGATAATGTGCTTTTCTGCTACAAAAAGCCTGTAATTTCTAAACCCGAAAAACAAAAGCGTTGCCATCAACAAAGCATAAATCCATGCGCCGGTTTGGTATTCCAAAACCTCCGAAGAAACAAATTTACCCAGCGTAAAATAAGCGGTTAAAGGTAGGATTATTATCAGGAATACCGAAAAAATGAGTCGGCGAAAATTAGGCAACATCATAACACCTTTTTGAGGCAATTCGTGAAACAACAACTTTAAAATTTCATCGCGTTCAGCAGTATTACAACCCGGAATTTCTATAAGAGATTTGCTGTCTTTTTTCTCATCGCTGATGGCTTGACGGATTTTGATTTCGAGGACATTCAGCTTTCGTTGAAAATAGTTTTCCGAAACCTTAACTATTTGAACCTTTTCAGGTTTCAATATAGTACTTTGAGTAGAAATTAAACCGTAAGTCAACATTAAAGAACCTTTTTGTTTGGTTACCGTATAGTCGAAAAACTTGATTAATGTCCGAACGACATTGATAACAAAAATGACAGTAAACATCATTAAAACAAAAACCAACATTGTGTACAGCAACGAATAGCCATCAACCAAACCTTTGATGCGATCCGTATCTACCAAATCTTCGGCACCGGCTTGGTGTAGATTTTCGTAAATGGTAAAGAAAAAGGTCAAGATCAAACCGATGCTTTTCACATAATTCGAAGTAAATCCGATTTTGAGCAAACTCACCAAATTGATTTTTAAGAACGGAACGGTTGTTTCGGATGATTCCTGAATTACAAGCTCAGTTTCATCAACCACAGTTTTGCCTTCATTTTCCAACAACTTCGATTTTAAGGCCAATGCCAAAGCATGTGATATGGCTTTTATGTTGCCTTCTTTTTGATCACTTCCGGCAGTATCTACATCCATCGCATACACACCAATCAAGCGTTGGATAAAATTCTGCTTAATATTTACCTGCTGAATTTTGTGTAATTGAATGGCGGTCTTGGTTTTGTTGATGATACCATCATTAATGACAAACTCATCGTTATCTGCATCGATATAAAAGGTAAAGTTTCGGTATTTTAAAAAAGAATAAACGCCGAAATAAACAATGATGCCCAGCGCAATCAGAAGTCCAATCCAAACCGATTTATCCTCAGCTTTCAACAAAGTAATCACTATAATCGGCCAAATATTCTTCACCAAGACAAAAATCATCTCGAGAAAAATCACCAAAACTCCGATAGCAGATTGGCGTTGTGGCTGATTAAAATTGGCTTCCATTACAATTGTTTTTGAATTTTACCCATTAACAATTGCTTGATGTTTTCGGCTTCTTCTTTGGCAATTCCCGGAATTTCTAAATCGCTCGACAGGCCGCCGGCGGTAAAGATTTCGATTTTAGCCAACCCAAAAAAACGCGCAATCCAACCTTCGTGAAGTGCCACGTGCTGGACTCTGTTATACGGAATCACCATTGTATTAGTAGCGATGATACCACTGCGAAAAATTACGTCATGGTTCCGAAAAGCATAAGCTTTTTTCTTGTAGGTGATATTGGTAATCAAAAGCAATAAAACGACAAAAACGACAAAACCGACGGAAGCAATCCAGCGGTAATTGATAAATTCTTCGATAAAAATCAGTGCCGAAACCAAGGCAATCGTCAACACCAAAACCAACAATCCTCTGGCTACCAACAATTCTTTCCAATAATTCGGATGCAAAGCAGTCAGTGGCACTGCTTCATACCGAGGCAATTGGGTGGTATCGATTTTTTCGTTTGTGAAGTCTGTCATAAGTGAATGCGATTTTATTATAGAACGCTATTTACGGAATCCATTTGTTCTTTCCGAAGTTTGGCTTTCTTTTCTCCAAAAAGGCATTTCTTCCTTCTATGGCTTCGTCGGTCATATATGCCAAGCGCGTGGCTTCTCCGGCAAATACTTGTTGTCCAACCATACCGTCGTCGGTTAAATTCATGGCGAATTTCAACATCTTGATAGACGTTGGAGATTTTTCCAGAATTTCCTGAGCCCATTGATAAGCCGTGGTTTCCAACTCATTGTGCGGAATAACAGCATTCACCATTCCCATTTCAAAAGCGTCTTGCGCAGAATAGTTTCTGCCTAAAAAGAAGATTTCACGGGCTTTCTTTTGACCAACCATTTTGGCTAAGTAAGCCGAGCCGTAACCACCGTCGAAACTAGTTACATCGGCATCGGTTTGTTTGAAAATGGCGTGTTCTTTACTGGCCAGCGTTAAGTCGCAAACCACGTGTAAACTATGACCACCACCAACAGCCCAACCCGGAACTACCGCAATAACTACTTTAGGCATAAAGCGAATTAAGCGTTGTACTTCTAAAATATTCAAACGATGGTAACCGTCTTCGCCTACATAACCTTGATGTCCGCGTGCTTTTTGATCGCCTCCGCTGCAAAACGACCAAATACCGTCTTTAGTACTCGGCCCTTCTGCTGAAAGCAATACTACGCCGATGGAAGTGTCTTCCATAGCATCATAAAACGCATTGTATAATTCGCTGGTGGTTTTAGGACGAAAAGCATTGCGAACGTCAGGACGATTGAAGGCTATACGCGCTACACCATCGCATTTTTTATAAGTGATATCTTCGTATTCTTTGGCCGTAACCCATTGGATGGTACTCATAATAAAACTAGCTGTATTTAATTTTTCATATAATTCGTTAAAAATAACAGTTAGCTGAGGAAAACCATTATTTTAGCGTAAAAATAAATCATTTTTCGGGTTTAACCTCTATACTAAACATATTCTTATGAATAAAACTTTTATAGCTGTTTCAGCATTATTTATGACTTTAAATGCTTTTTCTCAAAAGTATGAATTTCAAATTATTAAGGAAATTAAATGTACTCCAGTCACGGCACAACAGAACACCGGAACTTGTTGGAGTTTTTCATCGACTTCGTTTTTAGAAGCGGAAATTATTCGCAAAACAGGTACTCCTGTCGATCTGTCTGAGATGTACACCGTAAGAAACATTTACCTTGACAAAGCCGAAAACTATGTGATGCGTCAAGGGAAAGCACAATTTGGCGAAGGCGGTTTGAATCACGATGTAATGAACAGCGCTTTAAAATATGGATTAACCACGCAATCTGAATACTCCGGAAAAATTGACCCTACTGCAAAATACGATCATTCAGGATTGGTGGCAGCATTAGAGGATATTGTAAAAAAAGCAGTAGCACTTACCCCTAAAGACTACCCTAACTGGAAGACCGATTATACTGTGGCTCTTGACAAGTACATGGGAGAAGTAAAAAACATCAAACCCATGACGACTGAAGATTTGGCTCGTAATTACAAACTCAATCTGAACGATTACATCACCATCACTTCGTTTACTCACCAACCTGTACACACCAAATTCATCTTGAATATCCCGGATAATTTTTCCAACGGTTATTTTTACAATTTGACCTTAGATGAGTTTGTTCAGAATATTGACAATGCTTTAGATAAAGGATACACAGTAGCTTTAGACAGTGATGTTAGTGAAACGACTTTTTCAAGCACTTCAGGTGTTGCGGTTATTCCACAAAACCCAACTGATGCATCCAGTATTTTAACCGAAATCAAACCCGAAAAAGTGATCACACCGGAATACCGCCAAGCCGAGTTTGAGAATTACGACACTATGGATGATCATTTGATGCACATAGTAGGTAAAGCCAAAGATCAAAAAGGAAATGTTTATTATAAAGTAAAAAATTCTTGGGGAGCCACATCCGGCAGAGACGGCTTCATTTACATGAGTGTCGCCTATTTGCGATTGAAAGCCATTTCGGTATTACTTCACAAAGATGCGTTGACCGCACCAACTAAAAAAGCCTTAGGGCTATAAAAAAAGGAAGCTGATGGCTTCCTTTTTTTATCCTATTTTTACTGAAGTCATCGTCAATGAACCGCCAACGGCTTTATCATTGAAGAAATCAATGGCGTCAGTTTTGTCTTGTAATCCCAAAGTATAC
>JBEBBH010000326.1:0-4885 GCA_041158485.1 Bacteroidota bacterium
TGGAGAACCAATTATCCCACTACTTTTTTTGTAAACATAACTAATGGAAATAATTATGCTCCATGGTATATTGATATGCTGGTTAGTTGGAGTGATAATGATCCTGTCAGTGCTAAGGAAATTGCACGAAATAATGCTATTTATTATCAAACCCCTCAACACAACAGAAACCCATTTATTGATCACCCGGAATATGTTAGAGATATATGGAAAACAGTTGTTTGGAACGGAACTACTTGGTCTAATTCTGTTGGGTCAAATTCAAGTTTGGATGCTGTTATTGATGGAAACTATACATTGTCAACAGATTTTACTGCTTATGATTTAACAATCAATTCTGCAAAAACTGTTAATGTAACTAGTGGATATAAATTGACTGTCGTTAATCGTATAGAGAACAATGGTACAATAACAGTTCAGAATAATGCTAATGTGGTACAGACCAATAATGTTCAAAATACCGGAAATGGAAACGCTTATGTTTTTAGAAATAGTGCATCCCTCATGCGATTAGATTATACACTATGGTCTTCTCCGGTAGCTTCACAAAATTTGTTGTCTTTTTCCCCAAATACATTAAGTAATCGTTTTTACACTTACAACCCAAATACCAATTTTTACGAAGTTGTTTCAAGTCCATCAACTACAAACTTTGAAATAGGTAAAGGATATTTGATTAGAATGCCTAATAATCATCCTTCAATACCAACAATTTGGAATGGAACCTTTAGCGGTAATTTTAATAATGGGACAATAACTAATACAGTAACTGCAAATACTTATAATGTCATTGGTAATCCGTATCCATCAACAATTAGTGCAGATGCTTTTATTGATGAAAATGCATTAACAGAACCTTTATATTTTTGGAGAAAAACTAATAATACGGCACAAACTTCCTATGCAACTTATACAAAAGCCGGAGGTACAGGAACAACAGCCGCTAATTTAGGTGACCCACTAAACTTAATTCCAAACGGAACAATACAAGTAGGACAAGGTTTTATAGTTAAGGCTACCGGAAATACAATTAAATTTAATAATAGTATGCGAACAGCAAACTTTAGTAATCAGTTCTTAAGACAAGGTGAAGAAAAAAGTAGATTTTGGTTAAACATAACAGACAATCAGGGAGAGTTTTATCAAACTATGGTGGCCTATATGTCGGAAGCAACTTCAGATGTCGATTTCTCAATAGACGGCAAGTACATTGATGAAGTACCATTATCTCTAAACTCAAAAATAAATGATGAAGCTTATGTAATTCAAGGTAGAGGAACGCCTTTCACAACTTCAGATATAGTACCCTTAATTTTTTCAACCAATACCAGCGGAAACTTTACCATTTCTATAGATCATATAGATGGATTATTTGCTGAAGGTCAAGCGATTTATTTAAAAGATAACGCTGCAAATAATATTCATAACCTGAATGAAGGAAGTTATTCTTTTTATGCTTCTACCGGAAATTACAGCGACCGTTTTGAAATTATTTATCAAGAGACTTTAAACGTAAGTTCTCACGATTTTACTTCTGATCAAATTATTGTATATCATAATAACCAGGATATTATAATAAATTCTGCAGCTGTAAATATGGATCAAATAAGAATGTTTGATATTAGCGGAAGATTGTTATTTGAACAAAGCAAAGTAAATACAAATACGATAAGGTTATTGAATAATTATCCGCATGAAGTGTTACTGATAGAAATAAAAGCAATCACTGGAGAGATAGTAACCAAGAAAGTCGGAAATTAATAACTAAATTTAAAATAAAACCTCACTAATAGTGAGGTTTATTATTTTTCATCGGTATTTTCATTGAATTTTCTCACCATCGTTTTCAGCAAAGCAGCGCGTTCGGCTTTCTTGGCTTTTTCCTTATCTTGCGCTTTGTGAAGCTTGTCATTGTAGGCTTTGATATTTTTGGCATTCTTTCGGCTCATGGGTCAAAGTTATAAAATTATCTTAAATGGAAAGTTTGGCATCAATATTGAACTGGGCAAAATATCATTAATCATTTAAAAAATATAAACCATGAAAAAAATTACTCTAGTCTTAGCTTTTATCGGGATGATAACGCTACAAAGTTGTACAGTTAATGAAGATAACGTAAACGGTATAGATAATGATACCATAGGTGAAGTTTTCGAATATACTAATGTGAATTTTTTACCGAATAGTTATACTGTAGTATTGAATTTTCCCCATACTATTTACAGTTCTGATATGGTGTTGGTTTACCGATTGTCAGATGTTTTTCAAGGAGAAGATGTTTGGAAGTTATTGCCTGAAACCTATTACTTCAACGATGGTACTTTAGATTTCAGATACGATTATAATTTTACTCGTTTTGATGCAGAAGTATATATGGAAGGATATGATTTAGGAGGACTTTCATCCGGTGTACGTTTAAATCAAGTTTTGCGAGTGGTAGTTATTCCGGCTGCATTTGGAAAGAATGGGACAATAAATTACAACGATTATAAGTCGGTTATCAACGCATACAACATCGACGAAAGCAAGATTATCAAGATGCAACAATAAAGTAACTTTATAACATAAAAAAACCATCCGTAACAGGATGGTTTTTTTATGTTTATTAGGTATTCTTAAGAAACATCAACAGTTGTTGCTTCAGCAATTTTCTTGTAAGTTCCGTTCACCAATTTTTCTCTAATAGCCTCAAAAGCCGATAGCGTTTCGTTGATATCTGCTAAAGTGTGAGAAGCCGTTGGAATCATACGCAACAAGATAATACCTTTCGGGATTACCGGATATACTACAATCGACAAGAAGATACCGTAGTTTTCTCTTAAATCGTTTACCATCACCATCGCTTCCGGAATAGAACCTTCTAGGTATACCGGAGTTACACAAGTGTTGGTATCGCCAATATTGAAACCTCTTTCTTTTAATCCGTTTTGCAACGCATTTACGTTTTCCCAAAGTTTGTCTTTCAAGCTTGGGTTGTCTCTTAACAATTGTAAACGTTTTAAAGCACCAACAGTTTGAATCATTGGCAACGCTTTGGCAAACATTTGCGAACGCAAGTTGTATTTCAAATAATCGATAATGTCTTTATCTCCGGCCAAAAAAGCACCGATACTGGCCATAGATTTGGCAAAAGTAGAGAAGTACACATCAATACCGTCTTGACAGCCTTGTTCTTCTCCGGCGCCGGCTCCTGTTTTACCAAGAGTTCCGAAACCATGAGCGTCATCAACCAACAAACGGAAATTGTATTTCTTTTTCATTTCCACAATTTCTTTCAACTTGCCTTGTTGGCCACGCATGCCGAATACGCCTTCGGTGATGAATAAAATACCGCCGCCGGTTTCCAAAGCCATTTTGGTCGCACGTTGCAAGTTTTTCTCCATGCTTTCCAAATCGTTGTGTTTGTAAGTAAAACGTTTACCCATGTGCAAACGCACACCGTCAATAATACAAGCGTGAGCGTCAACATCGTAAACGATAATATCATTTTTAGTGACCAAAGCGTCGATAGCCGACATGATACCTTGGTAGCCAAAATTCAATAAATAAGCCGCTTCTTTGTGAACAAAGGCCGCTAATTCTCTTTCTAATTGTTCGTGTGCATCGGTGTGACCACTCATCATACGAGCGCCCATTGGGTAAGCCGCGCCGTATTGTGCAGCAGCTTCCGCATCGGCTTGGCGTACTTCAGGGTGATTGGCCAATCCTAAATAATCATTCAAACTCCAGTTCAAAATGTCTTTGCCGTGGAATTTCATTCTTGGACCTAATTCGCCTTCCAATTTTGGAAATACGTAGTAACCTTCTGCTTGTGAAGCCCATTTTCCTAAAGGACCTTTATTGTTTTGTATTCTTTCGAATAAATCTTTTACCATCGTAAATGTATTTAAAAACGAGGCAAAAGTAGTCATAAATTTAGTTTACTCCTAATCATAACAGGGGTAAATTTTGAACCGTTTATTGTTGAAAAGCCAAATCTTTTTAGCTCACTAATAATTTGACGATTTCGAATAAAGTGTCTTTGTCAACGGGTTTCGACAAGTATTTGTTCATCCCAATTTCGATCACGCGTGTTTTGGTACTTTCCATCACATCGGCGGTTAGGGCTATGATGGGAATTTCTTTTTTATGTTCGCCGGCTTCTCCGTTTCGGATGGCAATAGTGGCTTCGTAACCATCCATGACAGGCATTTGTAAATCCATCAAAATAATGTCGTAGTCGTTTTCGGTGAGTTTTTTCAAGCCTTCTTCACCGTTATTGGCGAATTCTACGGTAGTATTCAACCATTTTTTGGTAATCATTTTAATCACCATTTGGTTCATGGCATTGTCTTCTACTACTAAAATGGTTTTTCCTTGCAGGTCGTATTCCAATTCGTTGCCCGGAATAGAGGCTTTTTTAAGCACTTCGACGGTTTCGTAAGTAAGTTCTATTTCGCAAACCGTTCCTAAGTCGACTGTACTGTCTATTTTAATTCGACCGTTGTGTAAGTTTATCAAATGCTTAACGATATACAAGCCAAGACCTAAACCTCCGAATTTTCTTTTGTTGTTGATGCCTTCTTGAGAAAAGGAATCGTAAATACTGTTGATTTTTTCTTTCGAAATGCCAACGCCTGTATCGCTGACGGTAAAGAGGAAACTCACTCGATTGTCTTTTTCTTTTTTGGCTTCCAATTTGAATTTGACAAAACCGTCATGGGTAAATTTCAGAGCATTACTTAATACATTGTGCAAGATTTGATTTAATCTGGCAACATCACCATTCACCATTTCAGGCAAATCTTCTCCTTTTTGGAAAGAGAAGTCGAGGCCTTTGTCGGCTGCTTCTCTGGCAAAATTATTGGCAATATGTTCAGTGGTTTTAACCAAATCAAAGTGCGCT
>JBEBBH010000327.1:0-5005 GCA_041158485.1 Bacteroidota bacterium
TAAGTATCTTTGCAGGCAAGAATTGAATTATGTTAACAAAAGAAATACAATTAGCCGTCGACAAAGGAGCAATGCTTCCGTTGATGGAAGAATTTTATACCATACAAGGAGAAGGTTTTCATACCGGAACCGCCGCTTATTTTATTCGAATCGGAGGCTGCGATGTAGGTTGTCATTGGTGCGATGTAAAAGAGAGTTGGAATGCCGAATTGCACCCGCCAACAGCTACAGATACCATCGTAGAAAATGCTTCTCAATATGCCGATACTGTAGTAGTAACCGGTGGAGAACCGCTTACTTGGGACATGACGTTACTTACTCAAAAGTTAAAAGAAAAAAATCGAAAAGTACACATTGAGACTTCCGGGGCGTATCCCGTTTCAGGAACATGGGATTGGTTTTGTTTGTCGCCTAAAAAGAATAAACTCCCTGTTGCCGACGCTTACGCAATAGCCAATGAACTCAAAGTAATTATCTATAACAAACACGATTTTATTTTTGCTGAAGAACAAGCCGCGAAAGTCAATCCAAACGCGATTCTTTTCCTGCAACCCGAATGGAGCAAAAAAGAAGAAATGACGCCGTTGATTGTAGATTATGTAATGAACAACCCTAAATGGCGCGTGTCGTTGCAAACGCATAAATATTTGAATATCCCTTAATAATGACAAAAAGATTTTTGATTTTTATTGGTTTACTCTTCATGCCTTTTTTAGGAACTGCCCAAATTGAGGGTGAAGATGAAGTGTATTTGTCCGGAGATCGTATCGAAGCCAAATTCAGGGGCGGTGGTTTGGAGAAGTTTGATGAGTTCGTAAACAATGTTTTTGATTATCGAAAAGTCACTAAAGAAGGAACAATGGTCGCTGCTTTTACCATAGATGTGGAAGGCAATGTAACCGGTATTAAAATTGTACAAATGCTCGATGTCGAATCGGCTAAAGAAATGGTACGCGTTCTTAAGTTGTGTCCAAAATGGGAACCGGCCAAACGAGGCGGGAAACCCATCAGCATTGAAATTAAATATCCGATGAACTTCAGGAGAAAATAAAAGGGAATCTATGAAAATCATTTATACTATACTGTTTTGTAGTGTCACACTTTTTGTAAAGGCACAAGAAACTAACCAACCAACAGAAATAATTGAATCAACTTACAGTTTAGCTTCATTAGAGGCAAAACCTGAATTTCCGGGTGGAATTTCCGAATTTTATAAGTACATAGGTCAAAACTTCAAGGCGCCAAAGGATAAAAAATTCCCGGGAGGTAGAGTAATTGTTTCATTTGTAATTGAAAAAGACGGTTCAGTAACCGAAGTGAAGATTTTAAAAGATTGTGGTTTCGGTACGGCGGAAGAAGCCAAAAGAGTTTTGCTCAATTGCCCGAAATGGAAACCGGCCACTCAGAAAAATGTTCCGGTTCGTTGTCAATTCGGATTGCCTATTGCTCTTGCCGCAAATTAAAATACTATCCCAAACTTGTTTTGGGATTTTTTATTTTTACACTTTAATCATCAATCCAAAACATGAATACTTCCCAATTTTTATTAGATCCTACCATTACCTTTTTAAATCACGGTTCCTTTGGTGCTTGTCCGCAAACTATTTTTGATGAATACCAACGATTCCAACGCGAACTCGAATTGGATCCGGTTCATTTTATTCAGAAGAAATTACCGGTTTACCTCAAGCAAGCCAAAACGCCGTTGGCCGAATTCATTGGTTGTAACCCAAAAGATTTTTTCTTTGTACCGAATCCGACTGTGGCCATCAATACCGTAATGCGCAGTTTGCAATTGCAACCCGGAGACGAAATTTTAGCGACCAATCATGAATATGGTGCTATGGACAGAACTTGGCACTTTTACTGTAAAAAATCGGGCGCAAAATATGTACGTCAACCGATAACCTTGCCTTTGGTTTCCAAAGAACAAATTATAGCAGAATTTTGGAAAGGCTACACCAGCAAAACCAAAGTGGTGTTTTTAAATCACATTTCGAGTTCAACCGCTTTGATTTTTCCGGTCAAAGAAATTTGCGAAAAAGCGCAAGAGTTAGGATTAATTACTATAGTCGATGGCGCTCACGTTCCCGGTCATATTGATTTGGATTTGGCCGATTTGAATCCGGATTTCTACACCGGAACTCTGCATAAATGGATGTTGGCGCCTAAAGGCAGTTCGTTTTTGTATGTGAAAAAGGAATTCCAAGACGGGATAGATCCCTTGGTAGTAAGTTGGGGTTACGAAAGTTTGGCGCCAAGTGAGAGTCGGTTTTTAGATTACCACGAATACCAAGGCACGAACGACCATTCCGCTTTTTTGTGTACGCCAAAAGTTATCGAGTTTTTGGCACAAAACAATTGGAAGGAAAAATCAAAAGCTTGTAAACAAATCGTGTTTGACAATTACCAACGTTTTTGTGATTTATTAAAAGCACAACCTTTAGCGCCGATTACCGAAGAATTTTTAGGACAAATGGCAAGCGTTCCGGTGAAGACATCCAAACCGGCTGAGTTGAAAGACTTGTTATATGATAAATACAAAATCCAAATCCCGGTGATGCCTTTGAACAGAGAAGTGTATTTACGGTATTCAATCAATGCTTACAATACGCAGGAAGATTTGGAGGTGTTGTACCGCGCTTTGGAAGACATCTTGAAAACAACGGATTTGATTGAACGCTAAAGCCTAGCCCGGATTAGAGTGGAAATCCTTTTTGTTTTTTCTTTAAAAACAAAAAGATTGGAACGGAAAGCCGGATTAAGCTCCTAAAAAAGTCTCGCCAAATAATCGAAATGGTCGCCTTCCAACAGCAGTTCGCATTGTAAACCATTGGCGTGCGCGGCATTTTGCAAGGTGTTGTAATCGAGGTAGAGCCAAGGAAAGCTGTCTTCGGTTTGGCCTTTGTAACTCACGTTGAAAGTCAGCTCGCCGTAATAGCCAGCTGCCGGAACCATGTAAGCGCCGTCTTCATCTTGGTCGAACATATAAATAATGTCGGAACTGTCGATTAGAATTTGACCGTTAGGCGTTAAAAGCGATTTGAGTTTTTGCAAATATTTGGTGGTTTCGGCTAAGGTTCCGAAGATTCCCGTGCCGTTCATGAGCAAAAGTATGGTGTCGAATGGTTCGTTTTCCAGTTCCAACAAATGTTGTACGCGCGCGTCTTTAACACCGCGCAACTGACAAGCTTTAATGGCGTTGGGCGAAATGTCGATAGCGGTAACGGCGAATCCTTTTTGTTGCAGATACAAACTGTGGCTTCCGGCGCCGCAACCTACATCGAGTATTTTGCCTTTGGCGAGTTGCAGTGCTTTTTTTTCAATTTTCGGCATGTCCTGATACGTGCGGAACAAATAGGCCACGCTCATTTCATCGGCTTCCGAAATGTTGGTTTCGGTAACCAAATCTTCCGGGGTGTTTTGGGTTTGGTAATCAAGTATGGCTTGGCCGAATAAATCTTTCATTTGTCGTTAATATTGTTTTTTAAAGGTCAAATGCAGTCGCTTCGCTCGTGTCATTTTTGCGTTGCTGAGTGGCTGAGTGACTAAGTAGCTGAGTTTTTGAATGTTTTTACAGAGGGTTTATTCAAAGTTGTTTAATTTTGTACTATGAGTTTGAAGCCTTCCTTAAACGAAATCCAAAAGTTAGCCAAAGATAAGCATATCGAAAACAAAAAGTATTTTGATAAGCTGAAAAAGAAAACACCGAAAAATTTAGACTATGTGATGCAGGATTTGCATGAAGCCGAGTTTAAACGAACGGATTGTTTGACTTGCGCCAATTGTTGCAAAACCACTGGACCGTTGTTTACTTTGGCCGATATCGAGCGAATAGCCAAACATTTCAAACAGAAACCACAGCAGTTTATCGACCAATATTTGCGCATTGACGAAGACAACGATTATGTGTTGCAAAGTGTGCCGTGTACTTTTTTAGATGCTCAAAATTACTGCATGATTTATGACGTTCGCCCTAAAGCTTGCCGCGAATTTCCGCACACCGACCGCAAGAAGTTCCAGCAAATTTCAGATTTGACCTTGAAGAATGTTGCCATTTGTCCGGCAGCATACAATATTGTAGAAGAAATGAAGAAAAAATTACCTTTATAATGAGTGTCTACAAATCTAAAGTCGATTGGTGGTTGATTCTCCTTATCGGAGGCATTTTGTGTTATCCGATTGTTGATGGAATGATGACCCAAGAGTATGTCTTATCGTTGGTTTTTGTCGGATTGTCATTGTTGGTTTTTTTGATGTTTCGCACTGTAAAATATAAAATTGAGGGGCAATACTTGAGAATTTGGACCACCAAAATTGATATCCATTCGATTAAAAAAGTATACCGCACCAACAATCCGCTAAGTTCGCCAGCTTTATCGCTGGATCGAATTGCCATTGTTTACAATAAATACGATGAAATCCTGATTTCGCCCAAAGACCGATCGGCTTTCATAGCCGAGTTGCTCAGTATTAATCCTGCTATTGAAGTAGTCCTACAATAAACCGACTTTTTTTTCGTTTCGATAAAAAGAAGCGTTATGAAAAAAGTAGCCCGTTACCTGATACTGATTTATATCTTTTCCCTTTTCCTATCGTTTGTTGGGTATTGGTTAGACTCGGATGTACCGCAAAATACTTTGGCGTACCAAATGTACGAGGTGTTTATGCTTTCAATATTCTTGTTTGGTTTGCTGTCCGGATTATTTTGTATACTTTACTTGATGTTCTCCTTTTTCAAATCGCTGATGCAAAAGGAAAATCAATACAGTAAATAAGGTTTTCGCATCGCCTTAAAGGCTTCAAGGTCTTTTTGCCAAGAAGCTCTGATGTCAGCTTCCGAGGTTCCGGCCACAATTTGTTGTTGTAGTTTTTTGGTGCCGGCCAATTTGGTGAAAAAATCATTAAAGAATTTCGATTGATCCGATGTAGTTTGATAAGCCTTAATCAACCATTTTAGTTCCAATCGATTTACCTTTTTAATTTGAGTCAAATCTTCACCATA
>JBEBBH010000328.1:0-4518 GCA_041158485.1 Bacteroidota bacterium
TTCTAGTGAATTGGCTTTTTTAAACATGGCCAAAGCGCCTTCCAAACTAAAATCGTCTCCTGTATGAGCAGGACGATTGTCAACCTGACTAAATGCTGTTGTCATTCCCAATACAACCAACAGCGATGATAAATGTTTTTTCATATCTAAAGAAGTTTTGAGGTAAGACCTATTGGTAAAGATAAGGTTTAAATGCAGACAGATTTTTATCGATTTGTCAACAAACCGCATTTTATTATCCTAAAAATAAAAATAATGTATCTTTGAGCACAAATAATTGCATTATGATTACTACCACTACCCAAACGGCATTAGAGCAGTATTTTCAACAGTTTCGTAAAGATATCATTGGCATCGATCAAGTGTTCGAGTCGCCTTTTGGGATGAAAAAAATCATTTATACCGATTGGACGGCCAGTGGTAGGTTATACCGACCTATTGAGGAAAAACTAATGCACACGTTTGGTCCTTTTGTGGCGAATACGCATACAGAAACTACGGTTTCGGGGACTGCTATGACAATGGCGTATCACGAAGCACGTCACATCATTAAAAAACATGTCAATGCCAATGAAAATGATGTGTTGATCAATGATGGTACGGGAATGACCGGTGTAGTAAATAAGTTTCAAAGAATCCTTGGTTTGAGAATTCCTGAGAATCTGAAAGCTTTTGCTACCATACCTGATGAAGTAAAACCTATAGTTTTTATCTCTCACATGGAACACCATTCCAACCAAACTTCTTGGCTCGAAACCATAGCAGATGTAGTGGTAATTCCTGCCAATGAAGAGGGTTTATTGTGTGTGGAATCGCTTAAAACTTTGTTGGAAAAATACCAAGACAGAAGTTTTAAAATTGCTTCCATAACCTCGTGTTCTAATGTTACCGGTATTCAAACGCCGTATCATGAAGTGGCTAAATTAATGCACAAAAATAAAGGCGTTTGCTTTGTAGATTTTGCTTGCTCCGGTCCGTATGTCGACATCAATATGCATCCCGATGAAGAAAGTTACTTGGATGCTATTTTCTTTTCTCCACACAAATTTTTGGGAGGGCCAGGCACTTCCGGTGTGTTGATTTTTAATAAAAACCTTTATAAGAATAACGTACCCGATTGTCCGGGTGGCGGAACAGTATCATGGACAAATCCTTGGGGAGAGCACAAGTATATTGACAACATTGAAGATAGAGAAGATGGTGGAACGCCCGGCTTTTTACAAGTGATTAAAACTGCTTTAGCCATTCAGTTAAAAGAGCAAATGGGCGTAACAAATATTTTGGAGCGTGAACACGAATTGGTAGACTATGTTTTTGAGGAGTTAGGACAGATTGACAATCTTCATATTTTAGCTGGACAACACCAAGATAGGTTAGGGGTGATTTCTTTTTATATCGATAACTTGCACTACAACTTAGGGGTGAAATTATTAAATGATCGTTTCGGAATTCAAACCCGAGGCGGTTGCAGTTGTGCCGGGACTTATGGCCATTATTTGTTACATGTTGATCAGGAAACTTCACACGATTTGGTGTGCCAAATTACTTCAGGCGATTTGATTAAAAAACCGGGATGGATCAGAATGTCTATTCACCCAACCACAACCACTGAGGAGATTCAGTTTGTTTGCAACAGCATTAAAGCTTTAGCCGAAAATCATGCCGATTGGGGAAAAGACTACCAATACAATGCGAAGACGAATGAATTTATCCATCAAAATGCCCAACAGGCCGAGAAAGCAATGGTGAAATCTTGGTTCAGTCAAAGCTGATACAGTAAGATTCTGTTATTTTTTTTTGTGTTTCCAACGTTTGTGTGTCCACAAATAGTATTCCGGCGCTTCTAAAATTTGCTTTTCTACCCGACGTAAAAATTCATCTGAAATTTGATAATTCGGAACTGTGGCCGGTTGGTCGAACATCGTTTCAAAGGTAGCTTCGTAATAGCCGCGTTTTACTTTTTTCACTTTCAGAAAAATGACATTCATATCAAATCGTTTCACCAACATTTCGGCTCCCGTATGCACCGGAGTTTCCAAGCCCATAAAAGTACCCCAATGGTGAGTTTTACTGAGTTGAGGCGATTGGTCGCTGGCAAATCCGTAAAGTCCTAAATGATTGTCACGGTAGTTTTTTTCTATAGTCGGGATAGTTTCGCTTGTAGTAATCAACAACGCTTTGAACTTCAACCGAATGTCTTTTACTAATTTATCAAAGTGTTTGTTAGCGATTTTTTTGTAAATGGCATAGCTGGTCAATGAACTGTACTTGTTTAAAGAAATAGCCCATTCATAACTGGCATAATGTGCCATCATGACGGCGATGCTTTTGCCTTCTTTTTCTATATTGGTCAAAGTCTCCAAATTGGTGAAAGTAAAACGCTTGTCCATTTCTTTTTCGGAAAGCGACATGGTTTTAATCATCTCCAAGAACATATCACACAAATGGTGATAGGATTTTTTCTCGATTACTAAGCGCTCTTTTGGACTCAAATGCGGCAATGCCATGGCTAAATTGTGACGCACTATTTTTTTTCGATAGCCGATAACATAGTAAACCAATCCGTAAACTATATCCGAAAAAAGGTAGAGGATTCTGAAGGGTAAAATGGAGATAAACCAAATAATGGGATATAACAGAAAAAAAACTAATAATTGCATGCCGCTTATTTTGTGCAAATATAAAGTTTAATGCGATTTTAACCGATGCATATTAACAAAACCTGACGAAGTATTGCTAATTTTACGCAACAGACTTTTACGCCAACAATAAAGAATCTATTTATTCATGGAAAACCAATTTTTATGGGCTTTGATTATAGCCAATGTACTCATCAGTTTTAAAGGGTTTAACGATTCGCTTTTTTACCGAAAATACCTTTTCATGTCGGTAGTATCAGAGCCGGTGAGCAAATCCGAATGATCAGTTCCGGATTTTTACATGCCGATGAAATACATTTGGCTTTCAACATGATTACGCTCTATTCTTTTGCACCTATTGTTATTACTTTTCTGGGCGGTTGGTCTTTTTTGTTGATTTATTTCGGGAGTTTGATTTTCGGGAATTTGTTAACGATGGTCATACACGGGAATAATTACAGTTACAGCGCGGTAGGTGCTTCGGGAGCGGTTACCGGGATTATCTATGCGGCGATTTTATTGTTTCCTCAAATGCAAATTTACGGTTTTATTCCGGGTTATGTTTTTGGGGTGTTGTATTTGCTGTATTCTATTTACGGTATGCGTGCCAAGAACGATAATATCGGACATACGGCTCATTTTGGCGGTGCTATCGGCGGTTATGTTATTACCTTACTAAAAGAACCGGTTTTATTTCAAACCAATACCCAATTGGTAATAGTATTAGCCATTCCAATTATAATTCTTTTTGTAATGGCCAAACAAGGGAAGCTATAATTGGCACAACTTTTGGAAACGGAACTTTATAATTATAAATCAATCATATCATGAAAAAAACAGCAGTAATTTTGGCTTTGTTGGTGATGGGAATCACCCAAGCGCAAGTGCAAGAACAAAAGGCAGTAGTACCACAAATTTCAGTTACCGGTGAAGGTAAAATCAAAGTGGTTCCGGATCAGGCAGTAGTTACTGTAGGTTTTCAAAACACTGGTAAAGATGCCAAAGAAGTAAAAACACTTAATGATGAGGTAGTGGATAAAGTAATTAAGTTTTTAAAGAAAAGCGGCATCCCGGCTACCGATTACAAAACCAATAATGTTAGTTTGGGTAAAAACTACGATTATGAGAAAAAGAAGTATAATTTTCAAGCGAATCAAACCTTAACAATTGCTTTAAAAGACCTTTCAAAATACGATGAAATCATGATGGGTTTGAATGATGCCGGTATCAATAACATACAAGGAGTAGAATTCAAATCATCTAAAATGGAAGAGCACGAAAGAGAAGCACGTAAAAAAGCAACGCTGAATGCTAAACAAAAAGCAGCTGATTATGTTAGCGTTCTAGGACAGAAAGTCGGCAAAGCTCTTTTGATTACCGATGCTTCTAACGTGTACTTTCCGCAACCTATGTACAAAGGCAATATGATGGCTATGGCAACTGAAGCGGATGCTGTTAGAGAAACACTAGCCATAGGTGAAATTGAAATCAACACTACTGTCAACGTTACTTTTGCTTTAGAATAATTCAGAAATTGATAAATAAAAATCCCGTTTAGTTGTGCTAAACGGGATTTTTTTATGTTTAAAAAGTGATTATTTCGGTAATGGTGCACCAACGGCAACACTGCATACATGTCCGGGTTGTCCGTGTGGCGGATTCATACCGGGAGCAGTTGTAGTTTGCGCTGCGTTTGGTGTTAAAATAGCAGGAGCTGAACTATTGGGTTGTGCAGTCATGCTCGGTGTTACTTGTTGCACAACAGCAGAACCAGAACCGGTTGCGGGTTTCGTTTGTTTAGGCGAATTCAACGGAGCGCCAACAGCAATGTCACAACGATGTCCTGGTTGCCCGTGTGGTGGATTCATTCCCGGTTTAG
>JBEBBH010000329.1:0-5670 GCA_041158485.1 Bacteroidota bacterium
TTTGCATTTTGAAGTAATAATCGGCGGAGTGTTTGCCGCTACCGTAAACCGTGTAAAACATACTTAGTCCTAAAGTTAAGGTCGACAATAAAAGATTTAGTGCATTCATATCGCCTAAAAAATTAATCAATACAGCTCCGACTAAAATTGGCAATTGAGCAAGTAAAGCCCAGCGCGTCAGCAATCCGAACATAATCATAATGCCACCCATGATGTGCGCAGAAGCCACATAGTGAAACGCAAACATACCGCCTAAAAAATTGCTGGCCGGTGCTATCAAATCTTCAAACGCTCCGCTATTACCAATAAAAGTAGTGCCTTTGTAAAACAAAAAGGCACCTAGTAAAATTCGGAAAGCATCAAACCAAATGGTAGAATGAGCATTGGCCCATTTGTTCAAACCTTTTACTGAAGTATCCATAATAAATATGTTTAAAATTCAGTCTAATTTACTAATTATTAATGAGATACGGTTTTGTTTTTGGTTTTTTTTACAAGAGTTTATATTCAATAAAGAATTGATGGAGCTTGGGAGCCACTTCTATGATGTTCTTTACCTTCACTTTTGTGGTTGTCCAAGTGCTATTGGGTTGGATTCTGAAAGTTTTATTTTGATAGGTTAGATCGACCGCCATGTTGAAATCATCATCTACATTAGTCCATCTAGCGGCTAATTTCCCTTTCACAGTTTTTAATTCCAATTTTGGGATGGTTGTTTTTTGCAAATAATGATTAAAAATAGGCGTTAAGTTCATGCCGCTTTCTTTGTTAAAGTAAGCAATAACGGTTTCAGTGTCTATGATTTGATGTTTGAAAGTATTAGAGTAATCCAATAACAGTTTCCACCATTTAGCATCGTCATTAATCACATGGCGTAGAGTGTTAAGCAACAAAGCGCCTTTCGGATACATATCGCCGGAACCTTCACTGTTTACGCTGTAGTTACCAATAATTGGACGATCATTCTTTACATTTTTCTGCAAACCTTTGGCATAAGTCATTGCTTTTTCATAGCCTTGTTGGCATTCCACATAAACGATTTCGGCGTATTGGGTAAAGCCCTCGTGTATCCACATATCGGCGATGTCTTTGGAAGTTATGCTGTTGCCGAACCATTCGTGACCGGTTTCGTGTATGATGATAAAATCGAATGACAAACCAACGCCAGTACTGGACAAATCGCTTCCTAAATAGCCTTTAAGGTATTTATTTCCGTAAGCTACAGCGCTTTGGTGTTCCATACCTAAATAAGAAGTTTCGACTAATTTATAGCCGTCATTGGCAAAAGGATAGGAACCGAATTTACTTTGAAAGCAATCCATCATCGGTTTGACTTCTTCAAAATGTACTTTGGCTTTGGCTTCATTTTCCCGTAAAACATAGTAATCCAAATCCAAGCCTTTGTAGTTTTCATGTAGTAAAACATAATCGCCTATATTAACCGTAATGTCATAAGTATTAATTGGATTTTTAACTTCCCAATCCCAGCGGGTATAGCCGTTTTTTAAATCTTCTGAGCCCAAAAAACGCCCGTTGGAAACATTCATCAGTCCGTTAGGCACAGCTACTTTTATGGTAGCACCATAGTTTGGTTCATCGGTTTGTGTATCTTTTACCGGATACCACAAACTGGCTCCGGTGCCTTGAACGGCAACACCAATCCAATCTTTACCGTTGCTGTCTTGTGTAAACACAAAGCCGCCGTCCCAAGGTGCATGACGTGCAATAGTTGGTTTTCCGGAGTAATAGAATCGAATGTATTTTTCCGTGGTCTCTTTCTGTATTGGATTGGGAAAGTTGATGAAAACCGCATTGAATTCTCGAGAGTAGTTGAGCTTTTTATTTTGGTAAATGATACTGTCCACTTGCATGTTTTCAAACAAATCTACTTGGATGGTCGAAGTGGTTTCAACGGTTTTGAAAGTGATGTCGTTGTAACCTATAATTGATTTTTCTTTCGGATTTATAGTGATGTTCAAATCGTAGCGCAGTACATCATAAGCAGTGCGTTCAGGTCTTAATCCACCTTGCAGACTGTCTTTACGGCTAAAATTGGCTTGCCCTGACATAGTTTGGATAAAGCCGATAAACAGTGCAAAACCGAGAATTTTTTTCATAAAAGAAAGTTTTGAAATGGGTTAAGCAAACCCCAAATTTTTTACCTACTCAAAATCAGCCGCTACAGTCACCGTGATGGATTCTTTTGAAACAGGATGATTAAAAGTAATACTTTCTGCGTGTAAATGCAAACGATTGGCTTTGGTTCCATATAAATCATCGCCAACAATAGGTGTATTCAATCCCAATTGATGTGCGGCATGTACGCGAAGTTGGTGCGTTCTGCCGGTAATCGGGTAGAAGTGAACCAAAGTTTGATTTTCCTTGCGCTCAATGACTTCCCATTTTGTTTGTGCCGATTTGCCATACTCGTAGCAAACCATTTGATTCGGACGATTGTCTAAATCGACGCGCAACGGTAAATCGATGATGCCGTGGTCTTCTTTTAATAAACCATCAAGCAAAGCCACATAGCGTTTCTTGACTTTTCGCTTGATGAATTGGGATTGCAATTCTTTATGAATTTCGATGGACTTGGCAATCAAAAGCAATCCGGAAGTAGCCATATCCAAACGATGAACGATTAACGGTCCTGTTGCATCGGGATAAAGCATTGCCACACGTGCCACAACTGAATCTTTTACTTGTTTTCCGGGAACGGAGAGGAATTCAGCAGGCTTATTGACCAATGCCAGATAATCATCTTCAAAAACCACTTCGAGTGCTTTTCCTTCCGCCGAATTGACGCCAAATGGATTTTCATCTATCGGGATATCTTTAAGCATGTGTGCCAATATGGGTTCGCATTTTCCGGTACAAGCCGGATAAAATTGTCTGTGTTTCCTAACCTCGGATTTTGGCGATTCTCCCCACCAAAATTCAGCCATGGCAATGGGTTTCAAATCATTTTGGAAAGCATAATGCAGCAGCTTTGGTGCAGCACATTCTCCGGCACCGGCTGGTGGATTGCCATCAAAGATTTCGCTTAAACTTTTTAATTCCTTATATTGATTGAGAAACGAATACTCGGCAAAAATTTGTTGTTGCAACGCTGCCGATTTTTGACTGCGTTCTTCTTTGAGTTGGTTGATTTTATCGGTAAACCGGTTTAGTTTTTCTTTAGTTTCGGATAGTTGTTCTTCTAAATATTCGGTAAATTCCTTAAATACAAATTTGTCTTGTAAGCTTTCGCGAACCAATTGACTTAATATGTTCTCTAAAACGGCTGAATCGGTAATTTCCTGTTCCGCTTTTTGGCGTTCGGCTTTTCGGACTTTTTTCAATTCACTCATCCTTATTTTTTCGGCTTCCAATTTTTTGGCAATCAAAGCCGTTTGTGAATTGAATTCCTTTGACAATGCTACAAATTCCGGATTACTTTCTAATTCATCGACTTCTAAATTGATGCTCGTAAGTTCTTTTATGCCGATTAAAAAAAAGCTGTTTTCTTCCAACATATCAAACACTGTTGGCACGAAAAACTCGTGGTGATTGCTTTCTGCCAGTTTGCCCGAAAACGCCCAAAGATAACCCAATTCACCATTGCTGTTTTGAACGACTAAAACGCCAAACATTTTGCCTATGACTAAACCGTTTTGTGTCGTGTCTAATCCAAAGTTATGTTCAAAATCGGTTTGGGTTTCGAGATAGTCTTGCAGTGCTTTAGCGGCTATTTTACTTAGCTTATGCGGCTCGTAGTAAAACGGAAAAGTGAATTTTTCCGGTAGGGCAATACCTGAAATGTCTTGTTGGAAAGGCTGGAATAATTCCATTTTAAATTTTTAAAACTCTTTTGCAGAAAAGAAAAGACAAATATATCCCTAAAATTGACATTAATGCAAACTGAAAGTTAGAAGGATAAGGATGAAATCCGTTCCATCCTGGAAAATCATAAAACAATTCAATCATCCAATTGCTATTGTGAGTTTCATAATAACATTCGTCAGGAATTAATATACTTTCAATTAGAAAAGCCAAAAGATAGGAAATAATGAATCCCGGAATTGAAAGAATTAAGAGGGTTATTAATTTGGTGGTTTTAGTCAAAACTATTCCTTTAACAAAAGTTTTAAATTTTCAATAATGCGGATTTCAGATTTGTAAAATTGAAGCGTTATCGGCACCACTTTGTCAGACGTATCTCGAGGTGATTTTTTGATAACTCTGGCGGTTGTTCCCGTGAAATTTAAAGTGTATTCTTTGTTAATATCTGCTGGTTCGGTAGTGAATTTTAAGGTTTTATTTTCTACTTTCCAAGTTCCTTTGCCGTTAGAACGGTATTCATTCATGCCATTAAAGACATAGCTCGTGAAAATAAATGTTTGGTCTTCATTTAATTGGATTTTGTAGTCAACAATCTCGCCTTTAAGTGACTTATTGTAAAATACATAAGTTCCCGAAAAATCTTCGGTTTGAGCATTAATACCGAAGCTTGTTATTAGTAAGAGAATAAGGGAAAATTGTTTCATTTTGATGTTTTTTTTAAACTTGGATTACGCCCAAATTAAAAGGTTTTTCAATCGGTGCGTGATTGGCAGCTTCTATTCCCATGGAAATCCAAGTTCGGGTTTCCAGCGGATCAACAATCGCATCGGTCCACAATCGTGCTGCAGCATAATAAGGAGAAACTTGTTCGTCGTAACGCGCTTTGATTTTATCAAACAACGCTTGTTCGGTTTTTTCGTCAACGGTTTCGCCTTTGGCTTTTAAAGAAGAAGCTTCAATTTGGGCCAATACTTTAGCCGCTTGGGTGCCGCCCATGACAGCCAACTCAGCACTTGGCCAGGCAAAAATCAATCGTGGATCGTAGGCTTTACCACACATGGCGTAGTTTCCGGCACCGTAGGAGTTGCCGACTACCACGGTAAACTTCGGCACAACCGAATTAGAAACAGCGTTAACCATTTTGGCTCCGTCTTTAATAATACCGCCGTGTTCACTTTTGGAGCCAACCATAAATCCGGTTACGTCTTGCAAGAAAACCAACGGGATTTTCTTTTGATTACAATTGGCTATGAAGCGCGTGGCTTTATCGGCTGAATCTGAATAAATGACACCTCCGAATTGAATTTCACCTTTTTTGGTTTTAGAAACGGTTCTTTGATTGGCCACGATACCGACAGCCCAACCGTCAATTCGGGCATAGCAAGTAATGATTGATTTACCGTAATCGGGTTTGTACATGTCCATTTCAGAATTGTCTACCAAACGCTTGATGATTTCCAGCATATCATATTGTTCCGCTCTGGATTTGGGTAAGATACCATAGATGTCTTTCTCTTCTAAAGCCGGTTTTTGTGGTTTTTCTCGATTAAAACCAGCTTTTTCATAGTCGCCGATTTTCCCGACGATACTTTTGATACGATCCAAAGCATCTTTATCGTCTTTGGCTTTATAATCGGTGACACCCGAGATTTCGCAATGCGTTGTGGCACCGCCTAAAGTTTCGTTGTCGATATTTTCTCCGATAGCCGCTTTCACCAAATAACTTCCGGCCAAGAAAATACTTCCGGTTTTATCTACTATCATCGCTTCATCACTCATAATCGGAAGGTAAGCACCACCGGCCACACAACTGCCCATAACTGCCGCAATTTGAGTTATACCCATACT
>JBEBBH010000330.1:0-4481 GCA_041158485.1 Bacteroidota bacterium
TGGAAATCGAGTTTGATGGTTAAATTCTTAAATGTTTCTATGGTTTCGTTGTCTTCGCAGCCTACATGACCGTGTACAAAGCGAAGTTTACCGTTTCCTTTTCGCTTGGAAATATCGGCCAATACGACATCTTCGGCTCTTGATTTTGATAAGTATTCGCGTACCACTTCTTCAATATTACCAACCGCTTTAATCATCCCGTGTTCCAGCATGATGCCTTTAGTACACAAATTTTGGACACTGGCCATGTTATGTGATACAAAAAGAACAGTTCTTCCTTGTCCTTTACTGATGTCACCCATTTTACCTAAGCATTTCTTTTGGAACTCGGCATCGCCAACGGCTAAAACCTCATCGACAATCAGAATCTCACTTTCCAAATGCGCAGCAACGGCAAAAGCCAAACGCACATACATTCCGGAGGAATAGCGTTTTACAGGTGTATCTATATAGCGTTCCACTCCGGAGAAATCAATAATTTCATCGAGTTTACGCGTAATTTCCTTTTTGCGCATTCCCAAAATGGCTCCGTTAAGGTAGATGTTTTCTTTTCCGGTGAGTTCGGGATGGAAACCGGTACCGACTTCGAGCAAACTGGCAATACGGCCTTTGACTTTAATTTCACCGGTGGTTGGTCCGGTGACTCTGGACAAAAGCTTTAACAACGTACTTTTTCCGGCGCCGTTTCGACCAATGATACCCACTGCATCGCCTTGATTGATTTCGAAATTGATGTCTTTTAAAGACCATACAATATCGCTTTGCCCTTTTACACTACGGTCGTTGGTTTCACCAATTTTAAGAAACGGATCTTCTTTACCCATCACTTTGGTAATCCAAAAACGTTCGATATCTCGAGAGATAGTTCCCGTTCCGATTTTACCCAATTGATAGGCTTTGGAAAGATTTTCTACTTTAATTACCGGAGTGCTCATTAGACTGTATCGACGAAGTTTTTTTCTGTTTTGTTAAAGATAATAATCCCCAAAAACAGCATGATTAAAGTAAATACTGCAGAATAACCGATGCTCCAAGCTGTAAATTCGCCTTTGCCTAAAAAAGCAAAACGAAAGGCTTCGATGATACCGGTCATAGGATTAAGTTGGATGTATTTTTTATACGCTTCGGGTGCAGCGCTTAGCGGATAAATAACCGTTGTAGCATACATTAATAATTGAACACCAAAGGTTACTAAAAACGACAAATCTTTGTATTTTGTGGTAATAGCCGTAATGATAAGTCCAATGCCTAGTCCTAAAAACGCCATCAAAATGATTAAGACGGGAAAAAAGAGAATCCCGTAAGTGGGTGAAAAATTGGCTCCGTTGAGGGCGAAATAAATCATCACCCCGAAGAACAAAAGCAATTGCACTCCAAAACGAACCAAGTTACTCACTACAATACTCAACGGCATAATCAAACGAGGAAAATAAACTTTTCCAAAGATATTGGCATTGTCACGAAAGACAGTACTGGTTTTGGTCAGGCAATCAGCAAAATATTGCCAAGCGGTGATACCGGACAAATAGAATAAAAATTGTGGTAAACCATCGGTACTAATACCGGCTAACTTTCCGAAAACGAGGGAAAAAACTATAGTAGTAAAAATAGGCTGGATAAAAAACCAAAGCGGTCCTAAGACGGTTTGCTTATAGAAACTGACAAAGTCTCTTTTCACAAACATGACCAACAAGTCTCTGTAGTGCCATAAGTCCCTGAACTTAACATCAAACAACGACGTATGTCCTTTGATTACTAAATCCCAATCTGGAGACGGGTTGTCATTTTTCATGTATAGTTTTTAATTTTTACCTAAAATGTTAAATGCAAATATATAAATTACGAAAGTCCTTTTAAAGGAATGAAATGATTAATTTGATTATTCTTCTATGATAGCTGTAAAAATGAAATAATAGTTACATTTGCTACACAAAATCAAATGCTTTGCTATCTTTTTTCAAATCCAAACCATTATTGAAAGACTTAATTCCTGAGAATTTTGTCGACATTCATTCCCATTTATTACCGGGTATTGATGACGGCTCAAAATCGATGGAAGACACCGAAAATTTTATGGTTCAAATGAGTGCAATGGGCATCAAACACTTCATCACCACGCCTCATATTTTTACCAATGTTTGGGACAACACCGAAGCAGGCATTACCGAAAAATTACAAGTTACCCAAAGCGAATTAAGTATAAAAAACTGTTTTGCTTCATTCAATGCCGGAGCCGAATACATGATTGATTCGTTCTTTATGAAGCGATTGGAAACCGAAAAGTTGCTCACTTTAAAAGACAACTATTTATTGGTTGAAATGTCGTATTTGAATCCGCCGATGCAATTGTTTGACATTTTATTTGAAGTACAACTGGCAGGATACAAACCCATATTAGCCCATCCTGAGCGCTATTTATTTTATACTAACAAGTTAAAAGAATACGAAAGATTAAAAAAATCGGGTTGTTTGTTCCAACTCAATTTGCTATCAACAGTAAATTATTACGGAACCGGAATTGCAAAAACCGCTGATTATCTGTTGAAAAATGAAATGATTGATTTTGTAGGCACAGACATTCACCATCAAAACCACATTGATGCTTTTTCGAGAAAAGTGAGTTTGAAAAACGTCTCTGAACTCGAAAAAGCAATCAGTAAGAATTTATTTTTTCTTCCTTAGTTTGTCTTTCCAGGATTTCTTTTCTACGTCGGCACCGTAACCGTAGCCATAGCCATAACCGTAGCCATAACCGTAAGCATAGCCGTAGCCGTAACCATAGGTTTTTCTCCAAACTGTATCATTAAGAAGTACCGCCATATTAGGCAACTTCTTCTCGGTATAGAAGCTTTCAGCAATTTTCAACAATCGCTTGTCTAAATAATTGGCTCTCATTACATAGATGAATGAATCAGCGAATTTAGCCACCAATAATGTATCAGTCACCAAACTTACCGGAGCAGTATCTACAATAATATAATCGTATTCTTTTTTGAGAACGGTAAATAACTCTTCAATTTTCGGACTCATCAATAAATCAACAGGATTTGGCGGAATAACTCCTGATGGTAATACGTAGTAATTGTCGAAGTTTTCCAATTTAACTATGTAGTTTTTGATGTCTTCATTTTGCTTGGCCAAATAATTGGTCAATCCTTTTTCCGGGATATTAACATATTTGTCGATTTTCGGGTTTCGAATATCCAAACCTATTAAAAGCACTTTTTTACCAGAAAGTGCAATGGTGCTTGCCAAGTTTAAGGCCACGAATGTCTTTCCTTCTTTAGGCAAAGTCGAGGTTACAAATATGGTTTTGGCGTTTCCTTCAGGAACATTGTTCAACATAAACTCGAGGTTAGTTCTAACGATGCGGATAGCTTCGGCAGAACTTGATCGGCTGCTGGCATTGATTAACTCATCTTGCGTTTCCGATTTAGGGATATCGCCCAAGAATGGTATACTGATTTTGCCCTCAATATCCTGACGGTTTTTAATTTTGGTGTCGAGTAAGTCGATTACAAACAGAATTAAAAACGGAATCAGCAAACCCAACAACAAAGCTCCTAATAAGATGAAGTTTCTGTTAGGTGAAATGGGTGCGCTGGTTGATTGAGCCAAATCAATGGTCTTGGCATTCGGCGCCGCTACGGCTAAAGAAATCCCGATTTCTTCTCTTTTTTGCAATAAATACAAGTAGAGTGACTCTTTGATTTGTTGTTGACGTCCGATACTTACCAACTGTCTGGATTGAGCCGGAATGCGGGAAATTTTATTATTCAACAACGCATCTTGACGTTTCAAATCATCTCTTCGGATAGTAAAAGATTCTAAAAGCCGCACCAAACTTTCTTTGATATTTCTTCGCTTCTCATTGATTTCGGCATTCAAATCGATTACTCTTTGATTCTTGAGTGTACCGCTTTGCAAAACCCTGTTGCGTGCGATAATAACATTATTAAACTCATTAATCATCAAGGCTGCAGTATTATCGGAAGGAATAATATTGCTGGGAATAATCTCATCGTTAGGTGACTTTTTCATGTAATCAATCATCGATTGGATTACCCTAATTTGCGTTTCGGCATCAATTAATGAACGCTCCAATTGGGCAGAATTCTCAATGTAAACCCCGGCATCGGCCGAAATCTCAGTAATTCTGTTATTGGTTTTAAAATCTTCTCCTTTTTGTTCAACCTCACTAAGTTCTTCTGTGATGTACGTTAATCTTTCGTTGATAAAATTTTGGGTATTGATTGAAACCAATCTTTTATCTTTTACGGCATCATCATAGTAGCTTTCGACAATGGCATCTAATAAATCTTCAGCCTTTTGTGCTACAGGGTCATTGATGGTTAGTTCAACTACACTTGAGTTTTTATTGAGAGGTGCAACTGTTAACCTTCCTTTGTATTTTTGCACTACATTATCGAACTTATTAACCTGAACAATTACAGAGTAATCCGACTGTAGTTTTTGAGGTG
>JBEBBH010000331.1:0-10865 GCA_041158485.1 Bacteroidota bacterium
TGAGACACAGCAGTACAATACGGTGATGTTAAAGGATTAACATCATTATTGGCATCAGATTGAGAATTATGATAAGTAATCGTATACTCGGCAGGGTTAAGGGTATTAAGGATAAAAACATCGTTTTGAGTTAAGACAAAGCAAGCTTGGCCATTACTTCCTGCACATTGTCTTAAATCTGTCGGCTGACCGGCTTCAATCGGACAACCTAAAGTAGAAACCGTTTGAGAAACCCAACTACTCAAATTAGCGGAATTACAAAAAGTTCTGATATAAACATCATAGGAAGTACCACAAGACAATCCGGTTATAACATATGGGCTGGACGTGGCATAATAAGCAGTAGTGTTATTGGTTGGCGCCGGGCTACCTACCGGCAAAACAACAATAGAGGATTGTGTTGTACTTCCGTCATTTGTCCAATTCAAAACTAATGAGGTATAGTCGTTTGAGCTTACTTGCAATGAAGTTGGAGGATTACAAGTATTACCACCGCCACAATCAATAGTTATTAATTCAACAACTCCAACGGCAAAACAGCCTGTAATAGTATTATCAACTCTAAAAAAGACCGGCGGATTAACCGGTGTAGCAGAAGGACTGATGTAACAACTTGGATTGGCAATTTGAGCAACATTATTGAAGGCATCGGCCTGAGAAGTGAAAAAAGTAACTATCGAAGCTGTTGCTCCTTGTGCAATTTGGGCTTCAACGCTTGTCAAATCCCAGCAAGGAAAGCTTGTAGTTGTATTGGCGCAATTGGTAATCGTTACCGTTTGGTTAGAAGGAGCCGGATTAACATTTAAGGGATAAGCTATAATTGAAATATCTCCGGTTGCAATGGTCACAATTCTGGCAAACAGCGTTTGTTGATTGGGAGTAATATTAAAATACGGACTAACCAAAGCATTTGTCCCTGTAGCTGCATCAACTTGCGTCTCATGATGTGAAATCACATAATCTTGGGCATTTAAATTTCCTAGGATTTCAAATGAGATTTCTCCTAACCAAAAAGCAGCAATACCATCATTATTGTCATCACAAACGTTATTGTAGATATTTGGTTGATTAAAACTTTGTGCGACCAAAAAAGAAGTTGCAAAAAATAAGATGAAAGTGAGTAGTTTTTTTTTCATGGGTTGGTTTTTTGATTGATTTTGTCCTTTTAAATCTAAAAAAAGACGACGCAATGTACAAAATTCCAATGAATTACAGCTGGATGTAAAACTTTTTGAAGGGAGAAATTAAAAACAGTAACTGTTGTAAAGCAAAAAAGCCATCCCTAAAAAAAGGGAAAGCTTTTCATCTCGTCTCACAGACGAGACTACTAAACCTGCTACTAAAATTCATTATTAGAAATCAACCTCAAAACTGAAGCAACATTCAACTTTTTCAATCGCTTTTCTTCGATTAAGGCTTCTCGCTTTGTTTGGAAACCAAATTTATAAACCAAGATCCAATCGTTAGCTTTAGAAGTAAAAGGACTCTTGCCTTCATTATGATACTGAAGTCTTGTATCTACATCGGTAGTAAATCCTTTGTAATAGACATTACAAATCTTTGAATAAATAATATAAACGTAAAACATAACCTCTATAAAGCAAAAAAGCCATCCCTAAAAAAAGGGAAAGCTTTTCATTGGTCTAACTACTAAACCTGCTACGAGTTACAAAGTCGTAGCGAAACAACACAACTAATCTTAAATGCTTTTTTGGAACCTAAACTAGATTTTTAAAAACCTATTTTGGGCAAAAAAGGTTTTCGTTTCCGAAAACCTTTCCCAATTTTAGCGGTCTGGACGGGACTCGAACCCGCGACCCCATGCGTGACAGGCATGTATTCTAACCAACTGAACTACCAAACCATCGCTTAATTGCGGTTGCAAATATACAACTGATTTTCTATTCTGCAAGTTTTTTTTGCTAAAAAAATCAATTCTCTTTTGGCAGGCTAACCAAACATTTGTTTTTCAACTAAGTATGTCGTTAAAATTTTTTCAAAACTTTCCTCTACTGCCACGGGAACGTACTTGATTTTATTTTGCGCACAAGTTAAGGCTAACGATTTAAAATAAGCCGCCACCTTTTCTTCGTAGGCTTCTTTGATGCTATCGGCGAAAATATTGATCTGCTCGCCCGTTTCTAAATCGATGAATTTACGCGGCGCATTGTCAAAATTGAAGTTGATTTCAGTTTGTTTGTCGATGACGTGAAAAACCACTACCCGATGCTTGTCGTGTTTCAAATGTTGTAACGCATTGAACAAAGCCTCGGATTTGCCGTCATTAGCCGTCGGGTCAAACATATCCGTAAATAAGATAATCATTGAACGGCGGTGCATTTTTTCGGCTATTTGGTGCAAATAAGTCACCGTATCCGTGCTTTTGGCTTGTTTTGAATTTTCCAATAAATCTTCCAACTTATTGAGAATCATACGGTGGTGTCTGTCACTGCCTTTTTCGGGCGCGTAATATTCGTAAGTATCCGAATACACACTGAGTCCGACGGCATCGCGCTGCTTTTTAAGCAAGTTCATCAAGACCGCGGAAGCCAAGACCGAAAAACCGATTTTGTTGTGGTAGAACGGCTCATTCGCCTTTAATTTCGGATAATGCATGGAAGATGAGTTGTCGATTATCAAATGACAACGCAAATTGGTTTCTTCCTCGAATCGCTTAGTGTACAAACGATCGGTTTTGGCGAATAGTTTCCAATCGATGTGTTTGGTACTTTCGCCGGTGTTGTATACTTTATGTTCGGCAAACTCGGCGGAAAAACCGTGAAAAGGCGACTTGTGCATACCCGAAATAAAGCCTTCTACGACTTGATTGGCGAGCAGTTCCAAATGCTTGAATCCGGAAACGAGTTCTTTTTGTTCTTCAATCTTCATAAGTCAAATATAACCAATTGAGAGATTTGAAAATTTGAAAATTTAAAAATTTAACAACTGCTGTTTAAAAATTACAAATGGTCTCTCTAGCCCCGATTGGAGCAAACTACCGCGTAGTGCGGAAAGCGGGACGACTTTTCCCAAACACTGCCAATGCTGAGCTCCTGACAATAAAAAAGGCCTAACTTTCGTTAGACCTTAGTTTCTTTTTCATGGTATTTTACAACAAAGCGTCGATAGCGTCGGTGTAGGTTTTTTTAGGTGCAACACCTACTTGACGGCCAACTACTTCACCATTTTGGAAAACCAAAACCGTTGGAATGTTACGCACGCCATATTTGGCTGCAAATTCCTGATTGGCATCTACATCTACTTTACCTACTACTGCTTTGCCTTCATATTCTGAGGAAATTTCATCAATTACCGGTCCAACCATACGACAAGGTCCACACCAAGCCGCCCAAAAATCTACCACTACCGGTTTGTCTGCTTTTAATACTACGTCTTCAAAAGTAGCATCTGTAATTGCTAAAGCCATATTGTATATTTTTAAATTACTGTATTATTTTCGCCAAAATTAGGCATTTTATTTGATTATTAAATGTTAAAAAAATCAGTTTTGGCTATCAATGTATTACCAGAATTGATTTGTTAGTTAAGGCTGAATTTGACGTTCATTTTTTCCAACTCCGTCAATAATTCATTGGAAATTCGGATTTTCAATTTGCGACTCGGCAACGAAACTCGCGTGGCTATTTGCACTTGTTCTTCCACCACCGGTAAATCGACTACCATTTCATCCGGGTTATCGGTTTCTGCGATTAATTCCTCGTCAACCACAACTTTTGGCAATGGCTCAACAGGTTTGAGTACTTTTTCAAATTCCATCACTTCAAAAGTTACCGTGTGATCGCCTTTGTTGGCGGTAAATAACTGGTTGAGTTGTTGGATAAATTCCATTTGCAACTCGTGGATATCCATTTGGATGCTCAACTTTTTGGCAAACTGCGGCAACACATCTTGCAACTGTTTTACGTCCGTAAACTGGATTCTCGGATCGGATTTTTTGCCTGTTTCGCGGTTCACCCAACCATCTTTTACGGTGACTTTAAAATACACAAACTGGTTGTTTACTAAGAAATGACGGAACTTTAGATACTCTTCGTCAAAGATTCTGAATTCGTGACTTTCATCGTAACCTTCTAAGGTGAACATTGCCCAATCTTTACCGTTTTTAGCGGTTTTGTATTGCACATTGGTCACGATTCCGGCAAAAGTAAGTGTCTTACCTACAAAATTGTTGAGATTTTTTAAATTCTCTAATTTGCTGTTGCAGAAGTATTTCATTTCAAATTTAAAATCATCCAACGGATGACCGGAAATATAAATTCCGACTACTTCTTTTTCTTTGGCCAACTTTTCCATAGTACTCCATTCCTCGCAAGGCGGAACAGTTGGTTCAGCTATTTGCACATCGCTGGCATCGCCGAAAAGGCTGACTTGCGACGAGTTTTCATTTTCCTGAAACTTGGCACCATAACGCATGGCTTTTTCGTAGAACGTAATATTATCGCCGTCGGTATGGAAATATTGTGCTCTGTGTGTATCGTTGAAACAATCGAAACCACCGGCTAAGGCTAAGTTTTCGAATGCTTTTTTATTGGCGGCGCGCAAATCAATGCGTTTGGCCAAATCAAAAATCGATTTGTAGTTGCCTTCTTTGCGGTTGTCGACTATGGTTTGTACGGCGCCCATGCCGACACCTTTGATGGCGCCCATTCCGAAACGAACTGCATAGTTTTCATTTACGGTAAACTTATAGTAACTCTCATTCACATCGGGGCCGAGTACTTGCAAGCCCATACGCTTACACTCTTCCATAAAGAACGACACTTGTTTGATATCGTTCATATTGTTCGACAGTACTGCCGCCATATATTCAGCCGGATAATGCGCTTTCAGATAGGCCGTTTGATAGGCAATCCAAGCGTAGCAAGTCGAGTGCGATTTATTGAAAGCATACTGTGCAAACGCTTCCCAATCTTTCCAGATTTTTTCTAATTTGTCAGCGTCATGTCCGTTCGCCACCGCTTGATCGATGAACTTGGATTTCATTTTATCCAAAACATCTTTTTGCTTTTTCCCCATGGCTTTACGCAGTACGTCGGCATCACCTTTGGAGAAGTTGGCTAATTTTTGCGACAAAAGCATTACCTGCTCTTGGTAAACGGTAATCCCGTAAGTATCTTTTAAATATTCCTCGCAGGCTTCAAGGTCGTATACAATTTCCTCTTCTCCATTTTTACGTCGAACGAAAGACGGAATATATTCCAGCGGTCCGGGACGATAGAGTGCGTTCATGGCAATCAAATCGCCGAAAACAGTAGGCTTTAAATCTTTAAGGTATTTTTGCATCCCGGGCGACTCGTATTGGAAAATCCCAACCGTTTCACCTCTTTGGAACAACTCATACGTTTTGACATCATCTATCGGAAACGCGTCCGGATCGAGTTCTATCCCGGTTCTGTATTTTACTAATTTTACGGTGTCTTTAATCAAAGTCAGGGTTTTCAACCCTAGGAAGTCCATTTTAAGCAAACCGGCACTTTCTACTACCGAGTTGTCAAACTGCGTGACATATAAATCCGAATCCTTGGCCGTGGCCACCGGAACGAAATTCGTAATATCATCCGGGGTAATAATCACACCACAGGCGTGAATTCCGGTATTTCTTAGATTTCCTTCTAATATTTTAGCTTGCTGAATAGTTTCACTACCTAAGTCGTTGCCGTTGGCGAGTTCAATCAACTCTTTGACTTTGTCGTATTCTTCGGCTCTGAGTGCAGCTTTGAGTTTGTCGTTATCGAGGGTGAAAATTTTAGCCAAATTCAGAGTCGTCGGAATCAACTTGGCGATTTTATCGGCTTCAAATAACGGCAAATCGAGTACACGCGCGGTATCACGGACTGAGGATTTGGCCGCCATCGTACCATAAGTGATGATTTGCGCTACTTGTTTCGAACCATATTTATTGATTACATAATCCATAACACGACTTCGGCCTTCATCGTCAAAGTCGATATCGATATCGGGCATTGACACACGATCGGGATTGAGGAAACGCTCAAAAAGCAAATCGTACAGCAACGGATCGATGTTGGTTATGCCGAGACAATACGCTACCACGGAACCTGCCGCAGAACCACGCCCCGGACCAACCGAAACGTCCATTTGGCGCGCAGCGGCAATAAAATCTTGTACAATCAAAAAGTAACCCGGATAACCGGTATTTTCGATGGTTTTTAATTCGAAGTCCAAGCGCTCCTGAATTTCAGGAGTGATTTCGCCATAGCGTTTTTTAGCACCTTCGAAAGTGAGATAAGCCAAGTATTTGTTTTCCCCGCGTTTACCGCCGTCGAGCGCATCTTCGGGGACTACAAACTCTTGAGGAATGTCAAATTTAGGCAAGAGCACTTCCCGCGACAAATCGTATATTTCTATTTTATTGACAATTTCTTCGGTGGTGACGATGGCTTCCGGCAAATCGTGGAAGAGCTTTTTCATTTCGTCACTCGATTTGAAATAGTATTCCTGATTGTTAAAACCGTAGCGATAACCGCGACCGCGACCTATAGGTGTTGATTGTTTTTCGCCGTCGCGTACACACAATAAAATATCGTGGGCGTTGGCATCTTCTTTATTAATGTAGAAAACGTTGTTGGTGGCCACCGTTTTTACGTCGTGTTTTTTGGCCAAAGCAATCAGTGATGTGTTCACCCGATTTTCATCTTCCTGATTGTGACGCATCAACTCGATATAGAAATCCTCCCCGAATTGTGCTTTCCACCAAATTAATGCTTCTTCGGCTTGGTTTTCACCGATATTTAAAACCTTACTCGGAATTTCCCCGTAGAGATTTCCGGAAAGTACAATGATGTCTTCTTTGTATTCTTGGATGACTTTTTTATCAATTCTCGGCACATAATAAAAACCTTCGGTGTAAGCGATTGAGGATAACTTGGCGAGATTGTGATAACCTTTTTTGGTTTTGGCCAAAAAGACAATTTGATAACCATTGTCTTTGCGCGATTTATCTTTTAAATCATCACACACATAAAACTCGCAACCTACTATAGGTTTTACGATGGTTTCCGTTGGGTTTTCGCCGTTTTCTTCGGCTTGTTTGTTTTTGGCTAGTGCCGATTTGTTGTGCGAAATAATATCGCGTACAAAATGAAACGCACCCATTAAGTTGGCGTGATCGGTCATGGCCACCGCCGGCATTTTGTTTTGTACGGCGGCAGTCACCAAATCTTTCACGCTGATGGTTGACTGCAATACGGAGAATTGCGTATGGTTGTGTAAGTGCACGAACTCAACGTCCGAAATATCGTGATGAACTTGATCTTCTTGGTAGGTAGGCGTTGCGACTTGCTGCGTTTGCAGTTGCTTTCTAATCTCCTCTGACGCTTGCTTAAGATTGATGTGTTGCAATCCGATAAGCTGGATTTCCTTCGGATTATTTTCGCCGAATTCTCGGAAATAATCAGCCGGAACGTCGAGTTCTTCTTTCGTAAAAATCTCTCTTCTGATAAGCTCGAAAAAACAACGCGTTGTGGCTTCAACATCGGCTGTCGCATTGTGTGCTTCGGCAAACGGCACATTGAAAAGATAACTGTGTAATTCGGTTAGCGTAGGCAATTTGAATCTGCCGCCGCGTCCGCCGGGTAGTTTGAGTAATTCGGCTGTGACTTCGGTACAAGTATCCAAAACCGGTAAGGTTGGCATAGGAGAATTGACACCCAAACGGTAAAATTCACATCCCATGATGTTGACATCGAAACCTACATTTTGTCCGACTATGAACTTGGCTTTAGACAAAGCCGTATTGAATTTTTCGAGTACTTCCGACAAAGGAACACCTTGGGCTTGAGCCAGTTCGGTTGAAATCCCGTGGATTCTTTCGGCATCGTAGGGAATATTAAACCCTTCCGGCTGGACCAAATAATCTTGATGTTCAATCAGATTGCCCATCGCATCGTGTAATTGCCAAGCTATTTGTATACAGCGCGGCCAATTGTCGGTGTCGGATATCGGTGCCGCCCAATTACGGGGCAAACCGGTAGTTTCGGTATCAAAAATTAAATACATAGGTGAAAATCCCAAAGTTAAAATCTATGTTCAGTGGTGTATTTGGGCAAATGAACCACCAGCGGAACCGTTTCAAAAATACATTTTCGAAGCAAGGAAATCAACTTTAGTTATCAACAAAAAAAAACCACTCGAAGCATCGAATGGTTTTTTGAGTTATAATAAGCGTTTTCGGATTAGTATCTTCCGCCGCTGTTTCTATCGTTGTATCCGCCACGAGAATTTCCGCCTCCGTTGTAACCACCACCACGGTTATTGTTAAAGCTTCTTCTTTCACCTTCCGGTTTTGGTTCTGATTTGTTTACCACTATAGTTCTACCGCTAACAGTAGCTCCATTTAACTCATCGATTGCTTTTTGAGCTTCCGCATCATTTTCCATTTCCACAAAACCGAATCCTTTACTTCTTCCAGTAAATTTATCAGTAATAATTTTTACGGAATTAACCGTTCCATAGACTTCAAAAGAATCTCGTAAATCTGCTTCGTCTATACTAAACGGAAGACTCCCAACAAAAATGTTCATATTTTAATTTTTAAATTTTGACAAAGGTAACCTTAAATAAAACGCAAAACACCATAAAAGTGAATTAATTGCGAATAAATAAAAAAAGCCGTCAATAGACGGCTTGGTATTTTGAATGAACTGATACTTAAATAGATGGAAAAACCGGGATTTTGTAGAATTCACCGTATTGGAAGTTTAAAATCGGACCACCAAACGGACTGTTATTCGCATTGGCTGCATTGAACTTGAACTTTCCTGAAACCGTCATGTTTACGTTGTCGTATTCTGTAATTTTAATTTCTCCGTTACTGTTTTGTACATTTTGTACTCGGAATTTACAATTCAAATTCCCTCCTACTACTGTAATCAAGTCACCGGCTACATAAAAATTCCCTCTGGAAGCTAATGTTACACTAGTTACAACTCCGGAAGCATTGGCAACAATATTCACACTCAATCCGCTTCCTGAACCTCCGGTAGTTAACACAGATGTTCCGCTGCTGTATCCTGATCCGCCAGCCAATGAAGTAATGGCATTTACCGGTCCCGGCACTGCTACTGTGGCATATTCTAAATCAACATTGTCGATAGTTGAAGAATAAGTCACTGAGTTATTGACATTCGTAGTTCCTAAAACATAAGTACCTTCATTAGTACCACTTGTATTTAGAGTTAACGTTTCAAATTGGGTTTTGGCTTCTATGGAAAGTCTTCCGTTAGCATCGAGGTAGGCTCTGGTATCACCTGCGGTCCAGAAAATATCATCCTTCAATCCTTGCAAACCCGGATCGTTGAATTTGACGTCTTCTTGACAAGAAGTCATTGCCGCAGCAATTAAAATTAGGGACAAAAATCTTTTCATTTTTTCAATGTATTTCTCCACAAAAATAACTTTTTAATATAAAAATGCTAATTAATTTTTAAAAAAATAACGTTAAAGTTAGTTGTTACAAGGCTTTGGACGTAAAAATATAATTTTCAATTAGTTTGTTTGCGAAAAAAGATTATCTTTGCGCCCTTAAATAACCGAGGTCGAGAACCTCAAATTAATCAAAAGATTATGTCAGTAAAAATTAGATTACAAAGACACGGAAAAAAAGGGAAACCTTTTTATTGGATCGTAGCCGCTGATGCTCGTTCTAAAAGAGATGGTAAATTCTTAGAAAAATTAGGAACTTACAATCCAAACACTAACCCTGCTACTATCGACTTGAACTTGGATCAAGCAGTAACTTGGTTACACAACGGTGCTCAACCAACCGACACAGCAAGAGCTATCCTTTCTTACAAAGGAGCTTTAATGAAACACCACTTAGACGGAGGTGTTCGTAAAGGTGCTTTGACTCAAGAACAAGCTGATGCTAAATTGGCTAAATGGTTAGAGGAAAAAGCAAACAAAGTAACTGCTAAAAAAGAAGGTTTATCAAAAGCACAAGAAGCTGCTAAAGCCAAAGCTTTAAAAGCTGAAAAAGAAGCTAACGACAAACGTGCTGCCGCTGCTGCTGAAGCTGCCAAAGCTGAAGAAGTTGCTGAAGTAGCAGAAGAAGCTGCTGAAGAAGTTGTAGCTGAAACTGCAGTTGAAGAAACTGTAGCTGAAGTAGCAGAAGCTACTGAAGAAGCTGCTCCGGCTGCTGAAGAAGCAAGCGAAGAAGCAGAGCAACCAGAAGCTTAATCATTTTAGGCAAAATGCATAAAAAAGATTGTTTCTATTTAGGTAAAATTGCCAAAAAATTCAGTTTCAAGGGAGAACTCTTAGTCTATTTAGACACCGATGAACCCGAATTATATGAAAATATGGAATCAGTATTTGTTGAATTCAACAAAGATCTGGTTCCATTTTTTATTGAACACAGCAACCTGCACAAAAACGATTTCATTCGCGTCAAATTTGAAGATGTCGACTCCGAAGAGGAAGCCGACAAACTCATTGGCTGCGAAATCTACCTGCCTTTAAAGATGTTACCTAAACTCGAAGGCAACAAATTCTACTTCCACGAAGTCATTGGTTTTGAAATTGAAGACAAACGTCTAGGTGTTTTCGGAAAAATAGTCTCCATTAATGACACTACAGCGCAACCCTTATTTGAAGTGGTAAACGGTACTGTAGAAATATTAGTCCCGATGATTGACCAATTCTTGGTAAAAATCGACAGACAAAACAAAAAAGTCATCATGGACTTACCGGAAGGCTTAGTTGAAATGTATCTGTAAAAGTTTTCAGTCGCAGTCTCAGTTTTCAGTCTTCTGAAATCTAAAATCGTCAATCTTCAGTCAACAATCAAATGTTCCAATTCAAACAATTCTCCATCCAACAAGATC
>JBEBBH010000332.1:0-9942 GCA_041158485.1 Bacteroidota bacterium
TCCATCGGCTCTCATGCTAAGCCGGTGATTAATGCTTTAGACAAAACATCGCATATCATTTTGAAAATGGTAAATTACGTGATGAAATTTGCCCCGTTCGGTGTTTTTGGTGCAATTGCCAGTGTATTGGCGATGATCGATTTTTGGCAATTGATAACGACTTATGTTTACTTTTTCGGCTCTTTTTTGGTTGGAATAGGCACACTTTGGATAGTTTTACTTTTAGTAGGCTATTTGTTTTTAAAAGGGCACATGACCACTTTGCTAAAGCGAATTGTGAGCCCGTTAGTAATAGCATTCGGTACCACTAGTAGTGAAGCTGTTTTTCCTAAGTTAACGGAAGAGTTAGAGCGATTTGGCGTGAAAGACAAAATTGTTTCTTTTATGTTGCCTTTGGGTTATTCATTCAATTTGGATGGCAGTATGATGTACATGACTTTTGCCAGTATATTCATCGCTCAGGCTTATGGTGTGCCTTTAGATACCGGGACACAAATGACGATGTTGTTAGTGTTAATGCTGACCAGTAAAGGAATTGCAGGAGTTCCGAGAGCCAGTTTGGTGGTAGTTGCTGCTACTTGTGGGATGTTTAAAATACCGGAAGTGGGTATCGCTTTAATTCTGCCGATTGACCATTTTTGCGATATGTTCCGAAGTGCCACCAATGTTTTAGGAAATGCTATCGCTACTTCTGTTGTGGGCAAATGGGAAAAAGAAAGTTAAAAGTGCTTTATATTTCAAATACTTTGCTAAATTTGTTACCATTAAAAAACTACTTATATGAAAAAACTTTTACTTTTATTTTTTACAGTAGCGGGTTTTGTGAGTGCTAATGCTCAAGACTCATGTGCTACTGCTGCACCGGTAACAGCCGGTTCAACGGTTACAGTTCCGGATATCATTGGGACGTACCAGCTAGCATGTGATAATGTTAACGGTGAGCTTGCTTCTGGAGCTTTAGGGATGTGGTATTCTTATACTGCTACTGGTAACGGTCAAGTAACTGTAAGCTCAAACTTTGCACAAAATGTTGCGCCAAACAGTGAAGATACCAGAGTTTCTGTTTACACAGGTACTTGTGGAGCTTTAGTTTGTGTTGGCGGAAGTGATGACGTTGATGCAACTAACTTTTTAACGGAATTTACTTTTGATGTTGTAAGCGGCACAACTTACTACATTCAATGGGACAATCGTTGGGATGCTGCAGGATTTGATTTCGACTTAACTTTTGAAGCGGTATCTTGTTTTGCTGTAAGTGAAATTAGTGATTCAACTAACATTACGCCAACTTCTATTACCTTGAATTGGGTTGCTGCAACTGGCACACCTCAAGGCTATGAAGTAGAGTATGGACCATTTGGTTTTACTCAAGGTACTGGAACTGTTTTAACAACAGCTACTAACTCTATCACTATCTCTAGTTTAACAGCTTCTACTGCTTACTCTTACTTCATCCGCTCTAACTGTGGAATAGGAGGTTTTAGTGAGTGGACTCCGAGTCTTGCTTTTACAACTGCTAAAGTATGTCCGCAGACTGTAGGATTTGAAACAAATGCAAATTTAGTTGGTATGACTACTTTTGGTAATGGTTCTTACGGTTTAAGTGTTAGTGCTCCGGCGAATGCACAAGCGGGTAACTTCTACTGGATTTTTAATACCAATGCAACTGCGGTTTCTAACAACTGGTTGTTCACAGCACCTTTTTCTTTACAAGCTAATGAAGCAGTTACGATCACTTTCTGGATTAGATGTGCTACTGCAAGAAGTTTAAGATTGACTGTAGGTAATGCTGCTGCTCAAGCTTCACAAACTACGCAGTTGTGGGCTAATGCCGCTTTGAACAATCCTACTTACACTCAGTTCACAGCAACTTATACTGCGCCTTCTACCGGTATTTACTACTTCGGATTTAATGATATTTCTACTGCTCAAGCAGTTGCTACGATGAGATTAGATTCTATTAACTTTACATCAGTACTTGGAACAAACGATTATTTAACATCTAAATTCTCTGTTTATCCAAATCCTGCTAATGATGTTGTTAATTTCTCTAACGATGTTAATGCAGTTGTTAGTACAGTTGCAATGGCTGACTTAAACGGAAGAGTTGTTAAATCTGCAACAGTTAATGCTACTGAAGGTAATATTTCAATCAGCGATTTAGCTACAGGTATTTATATGATGACTATTACTACTGATCAAGGAGTAGCAGTTAAGAAAATTGTGAAACAATAATTTTACATTTCTCTATAAAGAAAAACGACTAAGGAAACTTAGTCGTTTTTTTTGTTTTTACCATTCATCATCAGGAATATGGCGCCAACCAGTCCGATGATGACTAAGGCAAATACGCCTACCATAATGAAAGCACCGTTGTCCCAAGAATACAAGGAAATGTTTTGTGATGTCATGATTTATCGATTAGAGTTTATCAAAATTAAATCGATAAAATCTAATACAGTATGATAATTATCATGCGAGAAATTTGGCTGTTAATTCAGGTGTTGGCATCATACAGTTTTCTTGTTTACCATACCAACGGTAACGATTTTTAGCGATATAATCGTAAACCGCGTTCGAAATAAACTTTGGAAATATTTGGAAGATGTTTAGCAAATAGTACAAACCGCCCAATTCATTTACTATTTTCAATGCCGCTTCTGCTTTGTAAAAATAGGCTTTGCCGGGTTCATAAAGCACCATACTGTCGGTGTGCTCACGATTGATGCCAATGTGATTCAAAATCTTATTACCCAAATCAGATTGCAGCGCTACAAAACGAAATACGTCTTTGGTATCCCGTTTAATGATAAACTGTACAGAGGTGTTGCATAGATTACAAACCCCGTCAAATAGTATGATTTTCTTGTCTTTGGGTAATTCGTTGATTTCCATGATTAATGGGCTTGGACAAATTCTAATTCTTCCAAACTGACTTTAGAAGTAAAGATACCGTAATTCACCACGGCCTTATTCTTTTCAATTTTATCAATGGTACCAATCGATTTTCCGTCAACCATGCGAACCCGGTCACCAATTTTCAAAACTACTTTTGGTTTTTCAGTTTCGAGCTTTTGCGCTTTAATTTTCTTTTCTTTTTTGGCAACCCGAATTTCTTCCACTTTAACTTTAACTTCTTCCACCACCTTTTTCTGGATAATCTCCTTTTCCTTTTTCTCCTTGGCTGTGGCTTTTTTGCGTTTGGAATTTTCGATTTCAACCAACTTTAAAAATTCTCCAATCAACACTTTTTTGTCTTTGTTGTTAAAGTATCTCTCCGATAAATCATCAATTTTCTGACCCATATAAATCAAACGCTGATTGGCATCATATAATTCTTGATAGCGCTCCAATTTTTCCTGAATCTTAGCATTGATGGTTTCCATTTTCTTGCTTTCTTCTCGGGCTTTGATTTCCTCTTCTTTCAAGGTTAGCGATGTTTTCTCGAGTTTGGAACGCTCTTTTTGTAATGTGGCAATGGTTTTATCGAAGCGTACTTTTCCACCTTCAATTTTTTTCTTGGCCCGATTGATTAATCCGTAGGGTATACCATTTTTTTGCGCTACTTCAAAGGTGAAAGAACTTCCGGCTTGACCTAAAATCAACTTGTAGAGAGGTTCTAATGATTTTTCATCGAAAAGCATGTTGGCGTTGGAAGCAAACGGCAATTCGTTGGCCAATATTTTCAAATTGGAATAATGCGTGGTAATAATCCCGAAGGCTTCCCGATGGTAGAATTCTTCCAAAAAGGTTTCTGCCAAAGCGCCACCCAATTCCGGGTCGGAGCCGGTTCCGAATTCATCTATCAAGAACAGGGTTTTGGCGTTGCACTTCTTCAAGAAGTAATTCATATTCTTCAATCGGTAACTATAGGTGCTCAAATGGTTTTCAATCGATTGATTGTCGCCTATGTCAGTCAGTATTCTGTCAAATAAGAAGGTTTCGCTTCGTTCGTGTACCGGAATCAAAATACCGCATTGCAACATCAATTGCAGTAAGCCGACTGTTTTTAACGAAATGGTTTTACCGCCGGCATTCGGTCCCGAAATCACGATAATGCGACTGTCGTTTTTCAATTCAATGGTTTGCGGAAATGTATTTTCTTTTTTCTCCAAATTGTTCAAAAACAATATCGGATGATAGGCTTCGCGGAAAAACAAGCGCTTTTCTTCGGTAATGTTTGGCAATAACGCATTGATTTTACGCGCATATTTTGCTTTTGCAGCCACTACGTCGATGTCGCTCAGAAAGTCTTGGTATTGTTTTAATAAGTCAACATAAGGCCGAATTTCATTGGAAAGTTTCTTTAAAATTCGAGTGATTTCTTCTCTTTCTTCGTATTCTAAATTATTCAATTCTCTCGAATAGCGCAACGTGGCTTCAGGTTCGATGTAAGCGATGCTTCCGGTTTTAGAACTGCCTAAAATGGAGCCTTTGACTTTTCTTCGGTACATGGCTAAAACCGCTAAAACGCGTCGGTTTTCAACGATACTTTCCTTGATTTCATCCAAATAGCCTAAGCTGTTGTATTGGCTGAGTGCCTGACCGAAACTTTGGTTGACTTTCCCGCGAACCACATTCATGTCGCGTCGAATGTTAATCAAATCCGGAGAAGCATTGTCTTTAATTTCCCCGTATTTGTCTACCACTTCATCAATCTTTTGCGTAATGTATTTGGTGTATTCGATTTGCGCGGCTTTCTCGTTTAACTTCGGATAATAATCGTGGAATTTCTTCAGAAACAACAACATCACATTAACCGTATCAGATAGCGTGGCAATTCTACGGAAACTGCTTACTTCCAAAAAGCTGTCTTCAATGGCCAAAAACTTTAAATCTTGAGTAAGGTTTTCAAAGCCGTGGTTGGGAATGGCGTTGTTGTTGGTGAACGATGACAGGTACTCTGAGGTTTGTAAAAGCTCGTTCATCAGAGTAGCTTTGTCTTTGAAAGGCACAATGTCGAGCGCTTTTTGTTTGCCGATTTCAGTGTTGCATCGGTCGGATATGGTTTGCAGTACCGTGTTGAATTCTAAATCTTGTAATGTTTTCTCAGTAATCGCTATCATGCTGTCAAGTCTATGCTTCAAAGTTACAAAGGTTAAAAGCCATATTGCAACAGAAAATACTATTTTTGGTAAAATTTTATGAGATGTTAATCAAAATGGAGCCGACATGGCAGGAACAACTTTCAGGCGAATTTAACCAACCTTATTTTGACCGATTGGTAACCTTCGTTAAAGAAGAATATGCTACCAAAAGATGTTTTCCCCAAGGCAGTCAAATCTTCGCGGCTTTTGACCATTGTCCGTTTGACAAGGTAAATGTTGTCATCATCGGCCAAGATCCGTATCACGGTTTGGGCCAAGCCAACGGTTTGTGTTTTTCGGTTAACGACGGAATCGCTTTTCCACCTTCGCTTCAAAATATTTTCAAAGAAATTGAGTCCGATTTGCAAATTCCGTTTCCCATCAGCGGTAATTTAGAACGATGGGCGGACCAAGGTGTTTTGTTGCTCAATGCGACCTTAACCGTTCGAGAAAGCGAAGCCGGAAGTCACCAAAATCAGGGCTGGGAAACCTTTACCGATGCGGTTATTCAGAAAATCTCCGATGCTAAAGAAAATGTTGTTTTCCTGCTTTGGGGCGGATTTGCCAAAAAGAAAGGCGCTAAAATCAATCGAAACAAACACCATGTTTTAGAAACCGGTCATCCTTCGCCGTTGAGTGCCAACCGCGGATTGTGGTTTGGGAACAAACATTTCAGCCAAACCAATACTTATTTGGAAAGCTTAGGAAAGACTCCGATTCAGTGGTGATTAGTTTACGGTAAAATAGTAATAGCCGTTGTTGTCTAAATTGTCAACCGCAGCATTGAGGTTTACGATTAAGTCTTTCGGAGCACTCAAGGAAACCATTTCCACACTGTTGGTAGAAGAACTGTTATAACCGAAAGTCAAACGATAATTTCCGGCTGTTAACAACGGAAAGCCAACGTTATAGCGATAGTATTCATCGGTACTATTGTAGTTGCAAATCGCGTAAACATAAGCGCCGTTTTGTGCATTTCCTGAAATGATATCCAATTGATTGTCATTCACCGTTACCACTTCCCAATCGGTGGCGTTAATTTTTCGCTCAATCACATAAGAAAACACAAATTGTGATGCATTTCCTGTAGTCTTATAAATATCCAAAAGAGCGGTTTGAGTTTGTCCCGGTTCCGGAATATAGCGCGCCAAATCGGCTTTGACGTATAAATAATCGCCAACGTTGTAGGTGGATTGGGTTTCAATCCTAACGATATTATTGCCGCCATCTACATAAATGGTTTTATAGAAATCATCATCGTTGGTGTCGCAGTTGGAAAATAAAATACCAACAAATAATAATGCTATATAGTGTAATTTTTTCATCTCTCTTTTTTTAAAAACGATAGCCTAAGTTAAATCCGACTCTGGAAATTACATCCGGACTTTTATCGCGATTGGTTAAGTTAGAACCGAAACCGGCCAAGAATTCGATAGCAAAGGCTTCTTTGATGTACATTTTGTAGCCTAAGCCGCCGCCCAAACCAAAATCAGTATAAGTCGATTTTTTGGTGGTGTAGTAGCCATTGATATTTTCATCTGTTAAACGAACTATTTCTTTGTAATCACCACCGTTATATGATGCGAAAATTTCGGCAAAATAAAAGCTCGTTTTGCCTTTAGACAATTGGTATCGCACATACGGATTGAACTCAAATTTCGGCACATTGTTGCGATAGCCTCGTTCAAAATCATCGTTCAATTTGCCACTGTCCGAGAAATTCAAATTGAAACCTGTTGAAAAGGCTCCGCCAAAAAAGCGCTCATAACTAAAACTGGCTTTTTGCCAAACCAGGGCAGACAACACATCTACTCTAAATTCGTTTTTTTTAGAATCGATACCGCTCTTTTCTTGCGCTTGCGTGGCTGTGGTCAGTAATATCAACAGCAGTAAGACTTTTTTCATATGGGTTTGTTTAACAGAAACGAATATAGTAAATAAAGCAGTTGTTTAGGATAAATTTTAAAAGATTTATTCCAAAGTTAAAGCGCCTAAAATTTCCTCATTCATAAACGGTCCACCGGGATATTTGGCAGTATAATCAAGATTCAACCAGACATCACCTCTTTCGTCTATATGGTAATTTAAGGTTTGATTTTTACTTTCTGTTGGAAACAAAACTTTCTTAATGACGTAATTAATTTGCTCTATATCTTTCTCAGTTCCGATGTAAAGCTCCGGATAAATATGGCCTTTGGTATGGATCAATCGGGTAGTGCCGCCAATCGATTTGATGCAAGCGGCCATAAAAACCGAATGGTCATCGCAGTCACCGGAAAGGTATTGTAATGACTCGGTTGCTTTGGCGATATAATCTCGCCCTTTGGGATCGCTCACGTAATTCCAACGCGAATTGATTTCTTTGAAAACAGCAAACGATTGTATAATGGTGTGGATGTCATAATAGCCTTTTACCTCTCTGAAATGTTTGCTCGTAGCCATAATGGCAAAATTGCGGATTCTCGGATTTTGATATTCTATGGCATCTAAGATTTTCGATTTGTTCGGGAATGGCAATAATTTAGAAATGATGATGTCTTGCGGATACGGATCTTCGCTCATGGTGTAAACCATAGAACGGTAATCTTCAAAAACGCTTTTAAAACCGTATTTCCCTGATAAAGTTCCGAACAGCAATAAGATGAAATAAAGAATCACCGAGATTAAAGTTACCCTTCTCAAAGCCCTCAGTGCTAATTGGATTATTACCAAGATGGCAATAAAAAGCAAAATACGATCGAAGTGATTTGCCCAATCTAAAACCACTAAGTTTTGGTGGGCAATGATAAAAATAGGAATCGTAATCAGTATGTTTAAGACAAAAATGATAATCATGTCCCAAGGACTTTTTATCCTGAACTTTTCTTTAAGTTGCTGATACGTAAGATTTCCCGGTTTTATCATGTTGCCATGGCAAAAGCTAAACGGCTTTTACTATTTCAGCAAAAGTACCTTTTTTCTCGATAATTTTCAGGTCAAATAATTGATTTTGAATTTTGTTTAACACTTTTTCCTCTAAGGGTTTTTGAGCCCATTTGGTGAGCGATAACCAGCTTTGAATGTCTTCTAATTGCTGATGGTATTTAGACGCTAAAGTGCGATCAATGCTAGGGATTTCCTTGAACTCAATGGTTGTATTGTTGATGATTTCCAGCAATAAAGCCACTGTTTGGCTATTGTTTTCGAGAAATTCGTTGCGTACGGCAATTACAAAGCAAGGCCAAGGCGTAGGACAATCGGCAACGCGACGAAATACACCTTTGTCAACCAAAGGCTGTGTCATAAAACGTTCCCACATGAAATAATCAGCGGTTCCGTTAGTTAGTGCTTCAACCGCGCCGTCTATAGTATTGACTACTTCAAATTGTAAGGTTTCCGTATTCCATTGTTGGTTTTGCGCGTTCACATAAGCCATAAGATGCGAACCTGAACCGTAACGGGAAATGGCCACTTTGGTGTTTTCTAAATCGGATAAAGTTTGGTATTTGGATTCGGCGGCGACGTGAATGCCCCAAATAAGCGGACTTTCCACATAAGTCTGAACAATCGAACTCGGATTACCGCCAACGATATCTTTAACGATACCTTCGGTTAAAATTACGGCGATGTCGGTTTCATTGTCGCGTAAGAGTTGACACATTTTACCGGTTCCTTCAGGTACATCGGTCCATTGTAAATCGATGCCGACCGAGTCAAATTCGCCGTTTTCGATGCACAAATGCCAAGGTAAATTAAAGTGTTCCGGTACGCCGGCAATTCTAACTGTTTTCATTTTGATGAATTATGTGTTATAGACAGATAGATGAGAGACGGATAGATGAGAGACAGATAGATGATGGATTTTGGTTTTTTATCTCATTGTCTCTTCTCTCTTCGTCTATTATCTCTTTTCTGTTCACAAAGGATTTTCCATTTGCCACCATTTCCAAATTACACCGTCATTATCGGGATAGTCTTCTATAAATTTCATGCCGACTTTTTGCAATACATGATTAGACGCTCCGTTTTGGGCGTGGGTGTAAGCGTTCATCTTGTCGATGTGCATTTCTTTGAAACCGTAATCCAACCAAGCATAAGAGGCTTCAGTGGCATAGCCTTTGCCCCAAAATTGTTCGGCCAAGCGATAACCGTAATCGTAAAAATTGGTGTTGCCGTTTTCTACATGGTCATCTACGAATTTAATGCCTGTCCAGCCAATGAATTCACCGGTTTCTTTAAGAATGGTAGCAAATCGCCCGATGTTGTTTCTTTCGTATTGCTCGTTAACGTAGTGAATCACTTTGATGACTTCTGCTACTTTTTGTACCGGAGTTTGCCAAAGGTATTTGTGCACTTCAGGATTTTTATCCATAGCAAACATCGCTTCCGCATCGGAGAGTTCGAGTGGACGCAGCAGTAAGCGGTCGGTTTCTAAAATTAAGTTCATAGTAAGATGGTTTTCATAGCCCCGATTGCAGTGGAAATCCTTTTGGGTTTATAAAAACCCAAAAGATTGTAACGGAAAGCGGGAAATAGCTCCTGAAATTATTCGGCTAACTTATTTAAGGCGTAAGCAATCAATGCGTCTACAGCCTTGTACGGATCTTCGCTGAAGTTCCCTGTGGTGCGGTTGGCGATGATGGCGTTGAGCGACAAACACTCGTGGCCCAACAATTTGCCCAAGCCATAGATGGCTCCGGTTTCCATTTCGAGGTTAGTCATTTTGATGCCTTCGAATTCGAAGCTGTCCATTTTAGCATTGAGTTCAGGATCTTGAATTTCCAAGCGCAATACGCGACCTTGAGGTCCGTAAAAACCGCCGGCAGTTCCGGTAAATCCTTTGAATATTTGGTTGCTTTCCATTCTTTTTTCGAGC
>JBEBBH010000333.1:0-5410 GCA_041158485.1 Bacteroidota bacterium
GAATTCGTTTCGATTGAACATTTACTCTTGGCCATTTTTAAATCGAAGAGTAAAGTCGCCCAAATTTTAAAAGACCAAGGCGTAACCTACAACGGTTTGGAAGCAGCCATAGCCGAAATCCGCAAAGGAGAAAGAGTGACTTCTGCTTCTGCTGAAGAAACTTATAATTCATTGAACAAATACGCCAAAAACCTCAACGAATTGGCTCGTAACGGCAAACTCGATCCGGTGATTGGTCGCGATGAAGAAATCCGACGTGTATTGCAAATCTTAACCCGTCGTACTAAGAACAATCCTATGTTGGTGGGTGAACCCGGTGTGGGTAAAACTGCCATAGCCGAAGGTTTGGCTCATCGTATTGTAGATGGCGACGTACCGGAAAATTTGAAAGACAAAATCGTATACTCTCTCGATATGGGTGCGCTCATTGCCGGAGCCAAATACAAAGGGGAATTTGAAGAGCGCTTGAAATCGGTGGTGAAAGAAGTAACTTCAGCCGAAGGTGATATCGTTTTATTTATTGATGAAATTCATACACTTGTAGGCGCCGGCGGTGGCGAAGGTGCGATGGATGCGGCCAATATTTTAAAACCGGCTTTGGCGCGTGGCGAACTAAGAGCGATTGGTGCGACAACATTAGACGAATACCAAAAATACTTCGAGAAAGACAAAGCTTTGGAACGTCGTTTTCAAAAAGTATTGGTCGATGAACCCGATACCGAAAGTGCCATTTCCATCTTGCGAGGCATTAAAGAGAAATACGAAACCCATCACAAAGTGCGTATCAAAGACGATGCGATTATAGCGGCGGTAGAATTATCGCAACGCTACATTACGAATCGTTTCTTGCCGGATAAAGCCATCGACTTAATGGACGAAGCGGCATCTAAATTGCGCATGGAAATCAATTCCAAACCCGAAGAACTCGACGTATTAGATAGAAAGATAATGCAATTGGAAATCGAGATTGAAGCGATAAAACGTGAGAATGATGAAGTGAAATTGAAATCGCTGGGCTTGGATTTGGCCAACTTGAAAGAAGAACGCAATGAAATCTTTACGAAGTGGAAATCGGAGAAAGATGTCGTAGATAATATACAAACCGTCAAACAAGAAATTGAAGACTTCAAACTCGAAGCCGAACGTGCGGAGCGCGACGGAGATTACGGTAAAGTAGCTGAAATCCGTTACGGTAAAATCAAAGAAGCCCAAGAACGATTGGAAACTTTGCAAACGCAATTGGCCGAAAACCAAGCCGGAAGTTCTTTGATTAAAGAAGAAGTCACTCGCGAAGACATAGCCGAAGTCGTAGCCAAATGGACAGGTGTTCCGGTGACCAAAATGCTCCAAGGCGAAAGAGAAAAACTCTTGCGGTTGGAAGACGAATTGCACCACAGAGTGGTCGGACAAGAAGAAGCTATTGAAGCCATCAGCGATGCGGTGCGCCGAAGTCGTGCCGGATTACAAGACATGAAGAAACCGATTGGTACTTTCCTGTTTTTAGGTACTACCGGTGTGGGTAAAACGGAACTGGCCAAAGCCTTAGCTGAATATTTATTCGATGATGAAAACGCTATGACGCGTATCGATATGAGTGAATACCAAGAGCGCCACAGTGTGAGTCGTTTGGTAGGTGCACCTCCGGGCTATGTGGGTTATGATGAAGGCGGACAATTGACCGAAGCCGTGCGCAGAAAACCGTATTCGGTGATTTTGCTAGACGAAATTGAAAAAGCACATCCCGATACTTTCAATATCTTGTTGCAAGTGTTAGATGAAGGTCGTTTGACCGATAACAAAGGTCGCTTGGCCGATTTTAAAAACACAATTATCATTATGACTTCTAACATGGGAAGTCACATCATACAAGAGAAGTTTGAAAACCTAAAAGGCAGTGTCGAAGCGGCTACGGAAGCGGCTAAAACAGAAGTACTCGGGTTGCTTAAACAAACTGTTCGCCCTGAGTTTATTAACCGTATCGATGAAATCGTGATGTTTACTCCGTTAACAGAAGCCAACATCAAACAAATTGTTGGACTACAGTTGCAAAGCGTGACCAAAATGCTGGCCCATCAAAACATTACAATGGACGCTACTCCGGAAGCCATTGCTTACTTGGCTGAGAAAGGTTACGATCCGCAATTTGGTGCGCGACCGGTAAAACGTGTCATCCAACGCGAAGTACTGAACCAATTGTCTAAGGAAATCTTAGGCGGGAAAGTGACTACCGACAGTATCATCTTACTGGATTGTTTTGACGGACAATTGGTGTTTAGGAATCAGGTGGTTTAAATAAAGGCACTAAGATGCTAAGGTACTGAGGTTTTAAACCTATCATATAAAGGTTGGTTGTTTTGAAAATCCCTGACAGTCATTATTACTGTCAGGGATTTTTTTTAATCATTCCGTATAACTCTTACTTCTTTCCCCTTGAATAAACATTTTCAAACTGGTAAAATGAATGGTAAAACTGGTGACTTTCCAGTATTTTTCGTCTTCGGTTTCCGGATTGGTGTACAAGTACCACAAAGTATAAGCGGCATTGTCGAATCCCTTTTTAAAAATGGGTTTACCGGTCTCGTCGCATTCAATGCCCCAATTAATGGCTTTTTTGAGTTGTTCGTGGCGTTGATAAAACCCTGTTCCGGTAGCGTTGAGTTCTACAACGGGTTCTGCTCCTTTAAACAAATAAGTTCCGGTAATAGGATAATCTATATCAGTGGTAATGTAATGAATACCGTCTTGTGCTTCAATCTTAGTCTGCGCAAAACCGAAGTTGGCCAATCCCAGCAGCCACAAACAAAGTGCTTTAGCGTATTTCATAGCTTGAAAATTTAGATTTTCTTAAAAATAAAAAGGAAATCAAACCGTTCGTCGAGTGACTTGAAGGAGTTATGAACAGCTTTAACAACAAATCCGGATTGGGTTAAAAGAAAGGTCTACAAAAAAAAAGATTGAAAAATCAACCTCAAAAAACTACTGATTTTCAATCAACAACGGCATTACAATCCTAATTTAACATTTGTTGAAGTAGGGAATTCTCAACTAAAATGGTTTAGAATAAAACTTAAAACTATTTATTACTATGAAAAACATGAAAACATTTTTGGCGGTCATTGCGCTCCTGGCGGTAATGACTTCTTGTTCGAACGACAGTGGAAGTACGGACAATTCAATGAAAATTATGGCACGTGGTGTTTACAATCCAAATGCCGCTAACAGAAATGCGAACGGGGTAACTTTAAACAGCGATGTGGTTTTATCGTCTTTTAAAATCAATTTGAAAGAAATTGAATTTGAATTTGCTGAAGGCTATGATGATGACAGTGATAATGGAAACGACGATGATTCTTATGATGATGATGGTTTTTACAATGGCGATGACGAATTCGAATTGAACGGTCCGTTTGAATTGGATTTGCTAAACCAAAATGCAGTAGTCACAACTGTTACTATTCCAAACGGTACTTACGAAGAAGTAGAATTCAAACTACACCGTAACACCAACAGCAGTTCTCCTATGTTCAACAAATCGATTGAAATTACAGGAACTATCAACGGAACGCCTTTTGTATTCTGGCATAATATCGATGAAGATTTTGAAATTGATTATGAAGATGCTAACCAAAATTTAGTAGTAAGCAACAACTCTTACGATATTGTATTCAACTTCGACTTAAACCAAGTGTTAAGTATGGTTGATTTAAGCGGTGCTGTAGATGGCGATGGCGATGGTTTAATTGAAATCGGACCGAATGATACTGATGGTAACCAAGCTTTGGCCAACCTAATTGCGAACAGTATTGAAGATTCTTGTGACTTAGATGACTAATGTTTATTTTTGAGATTTTTGTTATGAAAAGCCTCAACCGTTAAAGGTTGGGGCTTTTTTTTTTATCTTAGCTTCAACCAAAATAAAGTTATGAAAAAGATAGCCCTGATAATACTACTGTTGATTGGCTCAGCCAATACTTACGCCCAAAATGTAGCGGAAACTGATTTGATCGGAACTTGGAAAGTCAAAAAAGCTACTGCTTTAAAAGACACAGACAAACCCGAAACCAAGGAATTAGTTAGCGGTTTTCAAAAAGCAACTTATACCTTCAATGCCGACCATAGTTTTATTTTTGACAGCAAAAGCAACAGCAAAATGATGCAGCAATTGGAAAAAATGTTCCAAAAAAACCAATGGATATTCGATAAAAAGAAAAAGCAAATCAAAGTCGGATTCAAAAAAGAAGGCTATTCGAATATTTCTTTTATCGTAAAACAAGACGGTAAAAAAATCATTTTCCTCATAGAAGATGCTCAAATTGAAATGCTGATGAAAAAAGTGTAATCTCAATTTAAAAATAGTCACTCCTACTTTGTCCTGATTCGTTTAAAATCGGCCTAAAGTATGAGTCAAGAAACCAACCAATAATCAACCTAATCCAAAACTATTTATTATGAAAAACACTATTGTTAAATACGGACTGATTGCCGGACTGATTGTAACCGCTTTTATGGGCATCGGTGCCGGAGTTTATATGTACAATCCCGAATACGATTTGGGCATGTTATTTGGCTTTGCCGGCATGTTAGTCGCTTATACCTTTGTCTTTTTAGGCGTAAAAAATTACCGCGACAAACAAAATGGCGGATTTATTACTTTCGGAAAAGCATTTAAAGTCGGTATGCTGATGTCACTCATCACAGCCACTATTTATGTCGGAACTTGGATGGTAGAACACCATTATATTTTTCCTGATTTTATGGAAAAATACGCTGAGAACTCAATTATAGCTTTAGAAAAACAAAACCTTCCGACAGCTGAGTTTCAGGCAGAGAAAGAGAAGATTCTTTATTACAAAGAACTGTATAAAAACCCGTTGTGGATTATCTTATTTACTTATATGGAAATCATGATTCCTATTGGTTTACTGGTTCCGGTAATCAGTGCTGCTATTTTAAAAAGAAAACCAACCGAAACAGCATCGACATAAACACAATTCCAACAAACAACATAAAAATCCTCAACTTTATTTGGGGATTTTTTTATATTTATAGACTCGAAATCACCAGTATGGGAACCGACATTCAACATTACAACCACCAACAAACACCTGAAGAGCAAAAGATTTGTCAGCAATTGGCAGCTGTTATCCATAAAAATTTACCTGAAGCCGAAAGTAAAATTTGGCACGCACATCCGGTTTGGTTTATTAACGGCAATCCGATTGTGGGTTACAGCAAATTAAAAAGCGGCATCCGATTGCTGTTTTGGAGTGGTGTCAGTTTTGAAGAAAAAGACTTGCAACCCGGAACCGGAAAGTTCAAAGATGCTTCCATCACTTATACTGCTGTTCAGCAAATTAACCAAAATGATTTAAACCGTTGGTTGCAAAAATCTATTGGCATTCAATGGGAT
>JBEBBH010000334.1:0-4824 GCA_041158485.1 Bacteroidota bacterium
AACCGTTAATTTGTTGCAGCTATCGGTGCCGCAAGTCCCATTATTTTTGCATCCTTTAGGCGCACCGCCATCAGATGTTGAACAACTTGTACAAGCCATAATTTGTATATAGGTATGTTGATGGTCTCGTTGGAATACCGAGACTACTAATCATAAACGTTAAAAGTGTAAAGATATTGTTTTTTCGGTAAAAACAGAACCCTAATTTTAGGTTTCCTTTACCGTGATAATATGCACGGGACATGCTTTTTGCGCCAATTCGCAGTTTTCCACGATAGTATGGTCGGCCGATTTTAAGGTGTGAAATCCTTTGGCATTGACTGATTTGAGCAACACTGATTTCCCGTCTTTTTTCGACATTTGAAATTGTCCCGGCGCCATTTCCACACAGTAATTGCAACCGATACATTTGTCTCTTTGCAGCGTAACGATGACCATTAGTTTTCTACAATTTTATACATTTTATCAGACAAACGAATACGGAACGGCACTTTCAAAGTACAACTGTCGCCTTTAGTGGCTTTTTCCAATGGTAAATCGTTGACCATCATGTCTTCTACCAACATTTCTTGCGCACCGGTACTTGGTCCGGTAATCAAAATTTTATCGCCTTTTTTGATGTCGTAGGCTTCGATTTTAAATTCGGCCACACTCGATTTCGGGAAGTAATGCATGCCTTTGCCAACATACACTTTTTTCTGCGTCGCACTCGAACCCGGATTGTCACTCCATTCGCCCAATTTCTGCCCTAAATAATAGCCACTCCAAAATCCGCGATTGTATACCGTGGAAAGTGTTTCCATCCAAACGACCACTTTTTCTTTGGTAAAAGTGCCTTCGTAATAGGCATCGATTGCTTCGCGATAGGTTTTGATGACAGTTGCAACATAATCGGCGGCACGACCTCGGCCTTCAATTTTCAATACTTTGATACCGGAATCGATGACTTGATCTAAGAAATCAATCGTACATAAATCTTTGGGTGACATCATGTATTCGTTGTCGATTTCAATTTCGAAACCACTTTCTTGGTCGATTACCGTGTATTTTTTGCGACAGTTTTGCTTGCAAGCACCTCGATTGGCTGAAGAATTATGCGAATGCAAACTCAAGTAGCATTTACCAGAAACTGCCATGCACAAAGCACCGTGACCGAAAATTTCGATTTCTACCAAATGTCCGCTTGGTCCTTTGATTTGTTCTTTTTCAATGTCATCGGTAATTTTTTTCACCTGTCGCAAACTCAGCTCGCGCGACAATACGATGGTGTCGGCAAACATCGCATAAAATTTTACCGTTTCGATATTGGTCACATTTAATTGGGTCGAAATGTGTACTTCAATACCCATCGTTCTGGCGGTCATAATTACCGCTTGATCGGATGCGATTACTGCTGTAATGCCGGCTTCTTTGGCTTTCGTCAAAAGGGTTTTTACGATGGATAAATCGTGATCGTAAATAATCGTATTTAAAGTCAGATACGTTCTGACGTTTTTTTCGTGGCAACGACGCGCAATCTCGGGTAAATCATCTAAGACAAAATTTACCGTCGCACGTGCCCGCATGTTCAATTGTTCGACACCAAAATAAACCGAATCACAACCATTGTCTAACGCCGCTTGCAGTGATTCGAAGTTGCCGGCCGGAGCCATCAATTCAATTCTTCCTGAAGTAGTCATTAGCTTAAAATTTTAAATAATTTATCGGATAAACGAATGCGGAACGGCACTTCAAAAGTAACTTTATCACCGGCTTTTGCAGTAGTTTTTTCTTGTCCGTTAACCATCATTTTTTCCAATACCAATTCTTGGTTTCCGGTCGTTGGTCCGCTGATTAGGATTTTATCGCCAAGATTTAATTCGTGGTTTTCCATCAAAAATAAACCTACACCGGCTTTGGTATAGTAATGTTCGGCTTTGGCTACCAATACTTTTTTGACTTTGATTTTTTGTCGAATGTCTTTCGTTTCTTGGGCTTTCGCCAAAGGAATATTAGGCAAGTCACCGGAGTGTTTGAAACGCAAATTCTCCGAACGGCCTTTGCGGAAGATTTTGTTGCCCACTTGCTTGCCGCGACGCAATTTTACTTGTTCGGCTAACGGCAAATGTGTTGTCTCTAAACATTCGGCAGAACAACAATTTTCCATTAAGGCTTTACAATCGTCACATTGGATGAATAACAAATGACAACCGTCGTTGGCGCAATTGGTGTGATTGTCGCACGGTTTCCCGCATTGGTGGCATTGGGAAACAATATCGTCGGTGATTCTTTCACCTAATCTATTATCGAAAACAAAGTTTTTCCCGATGAATTTGCTCTCGAGGTTTTGCTCTTTAATTTGACGCGCATAGTTGATGATGCCGCCTTCCAATTGGAACACATTTTTAAAACCTTGGTGTTTGAAGTAAGCCGAAGCTTTTTCGCAACGAATACCGCCGGTGCAATACATCACCAAGTTTTTGTCTTCTTTAAAATCTTTCAATTGCTCGTTGATAATCGGCAAACTCTCGCGGAAAGTTTCCACATCGGGCGTAATCGCGTTTTGAAAATGGCCGACTTCACTTTCGTAGTGATTTCTGAAATCGACTACAATCGTATTCGGATCTTCTAAAATTTGGTTGAATGCCGCCGCGCCTAAGTGAACGCCTTTATTGGTTACGTCAAAAGTGTCATCGTTTAAACCGTCGGCTACAATTTTGTGGCGGACTTTTATGGTAAGTTTTAAAAACGAATGGTCGTCGTGTTCAACAGCTACGTTCAGGCGAATGCCTTGCATAAAATCATAGGCCTCTAAGGTATCGCGGAAGGCTTCAAAGTTTTCAGCCGGTACACTCATTTGGGCGTTGATGCCTTCGTGAGCAACGTAAATTCGGCCCAAAGCATCAAGTGCATTCCAGGCAATAAACAACTCGTCTCTAAATTTTTTAGGATCTTCAATTTTAGCGTAGGTGTAGAAAGACAACGTAAGGCGTTGTTGTCCGGCTTGGTCAATCAGCTCGGCTCTTTCTTCTGCGCTTAAGGTGTTATACAGTTGCATGCTATAAACGTTTAAGTGAGAATATGTAGGAACTCTAAATGGAAGAATTCGGCGCAAAGGTAACAAATTTCACCAATAAAAAAACCCAAACCATTTTACATAGTTTGGGCTTTTCTTCATAGCAATTTCTCCCTTTTTTCATAGCATCTAATCAAGAGACGCGAGGAAACAAAAAAGGTTGCGTCTGAAAAATAAAAAAACCTTTCTTTTCAGAAAGGCTTGTGTTTTTTAGCAAAATTCAGCGTAAGCATCTTTAAGGTTTTCGGCTATCATTTCTGCCGGACGACCTTCAATGTGATGGCGTTCTAACATGTGCACTAATTCACCGTTTTTGAACAAAGCCATACTTGGTGATGATGGCGGGAATGGGAACATTTCTTCTCTCGCTGCATCTACCGCTTCTTTGTCAACACCGGCAAAAACAGTGATTAAATGATCGGGTTTTTTAGCGCCGTCTAAACTCATTTTCGCGCCCGGGCGTGCATTTCGTGCTGCACAACCGCAAACCGAATTGATTACTACTAAAGTTGTTCCTTCTGCCTTGATAGCGTTTTTCACGTCGGCAGCTGTATATAATTCTTGAAAACCGGCTTCTGTTAACTCAGCGCGCATCGGTAATACCATTTCTTCTGGATACATAATTTTTATTTTAAATATTTGATATTAAATAGGAGATATAAAATCTGTTGCAAAGATAATGAGAATTCTAAACCGAAGTTTTAAAGAAATGATAAAGATTACTCATGGCAGTATAGGCTAAAAAAATCTTCGGCACAAAGCTTTTATGAACAGTAGTTTCGGGCATCGCCAAATGACTTGTAAATCTTCGCCGAAAGAAGTTTCTTCGTCTAAAAACTTAAAGATAACGGCAGGATTTCCCTTTTGAAACATAGCCGAAAAAATGGTCGAACCCAACTGGTTTTTTCGATCTAAAATATCCAAAAGCAATAAGTCGTAAAACCAGAATTTATCGATTTTGTGAAACTTTGTTAGGTCGTTTTCTTTTAACAAAAAGGCGGTTAAAGCTTTCGATTTTTTGACTGTACTTTTAAACGTATAACCTGTGCTGGCTTTGGTCCAACCGCCGGCAGCACCTATGTTCAGGATGTTTTTGCTGTTGTTTTTCCAAAATGGATAACAGGTCATCGGAATGTTGCCTTGTTCTTTTTCCACGATTTCGTATTCCGTGATGCCTAATTTTTTAATGTATAGTTGAATTTCCGATTCGTATTCTTCTTTTGGCAATAGGTCTTTGGAAAATAAGGTGTATTCTAATAAAGCTTCGGTTTCGGAGGTCGGCAACACATACATGAATCGTGTATTGCCACGTTGTTCCACCGAAAAATCCATGAAGGTCGCACAATCTGCATTGAAAACCGGTTCTTTACTTTTGATGAACCAACCGATAAAATGTTGGTGCAGAAACGGGAATTTCGATTGATTATCGACTAGATTCGGACTAAAAATCGAATTAAAAATTTGGTTACAGGAAAAACTTCCGTTTTCGGTTTTAACCACACAATGATTTCCTAATTCTTGAAAATCGAGTACTTTTTGGTTGAGGAAAGTGATGTTGTCTTCTTTGGCAATCAATTCGAAAATGCGCTTATAAAAATCCAAGCCCTTAACCATTTTGTATTGGTAAGGATGAAGATTCAGGCGTCTTTCAAACGACTCGTTTTTGAACCAAGCTGCGTCCCATTTGGTCAATGCTAAGTCGTCAAATAAGCCTTTATCGTCCCAAAAACACCAAGTGCGGTCGTTGGTTTTTTTCGAATTTTCGTCGA
>JBEBBH010000335.1:0-13023 GCA_041158485.1 Bacteroidota bacterium
TGGACGATTATTTATCAGCCATTGATGATGTAGCCAAAGAAAGTTATGTAGATAAAGCGCGTTTAGGTGCCGTTGGAGCGAGTTATGGTGGTTATTCGGTATTCTATCTCGCCGGCATCCATAACAATCGTTTTAAAACCTTTATTTCGCATTGCGGAGTTTTCAATTTGGAAAGCATGTACGGCACCACCGAAGAAGTATTCTTCAACAATTGGGACCACGGCGGCGCGTATTGGGAAAAAGACAATGCTGATGCGCAAAAAGCCTACACCAAATTCAATCCTATCAAAATGGTTGACAAATGGAATACGCCTATCTTAATCATTCAAGGCGGTAAAGATTACCGCGTGCCTATCGGACAAGGACAAGAAGCTTTTCAAGCCGCACAATTACGCGGCATCAAAAGCCGTTTTATGTATTTTCCTGAAGAAAACCACTGGGTGCTAAAGCCTCAAAACGCCTTAGTATGGCAACGTGAGTTTTACAAATGGTTAAAGGAAACATTATAATAATAAAAACCCAACTTGTATAAGTTGGGTTTTGTTAATTAGAAGCGACCCGAGCTTTAGCGAATTGGCGAAGCAAAGGTTCGGGCATTTTTGCCATCGGTGTTCCCGCTTTTCGTTACAATCTTTTGTGTTTCCTCTCGCTTCGCTACAGGATAATCCAAAAGGATTTCCACTACAATCGGGGCTAACGTGGAAGCCGTTTTAACTTTTGGAAAGGTAACAAAATAAAAAACCCAACATTACGTTGGGTTTTTCTATTTATTCCGGATCGTTCATTTTAAAACTCTCCATAAACTTCGTAGTGTAATTTCCGGCTACATAATCCGGTTCTTCCATCAACTGACGGTGGAATGGAATGGTAGTTTTGATGCCTTCAATATAAAACTCATCCAAAGCGCGTTTCATTTTATTGATGGCTTCTTCTCTGGTTTGCGCAGTCGTAATCAACTTGGCAATCATCGAGTCATAGTTGGGCGGAATGGTATAACCAGCGTAAACGTGAGTATCCAAACGCACGCCATGTCCACCCGGTGCATGTAAAACGGTAATTTTACCCGGTGACGGACGGAAATCGTTATAAGGATCTTCCGCGTTGATACGACATTCTATAGAGTGCAATTGCGGTAAATAGTTTTTACCTGAAATCGGCACACCGGCAGCCACTAAAATTTGCTCACGAATCAAATCGTAATCAATTACCTGTTCGGTAATAGGATGCTCTACTTGGATACGCGTATTCATCTCCATAAAGTAGAAATTGCGGTGTTTGTCTACCAAAAATTCTACTGTTCCCGCACCTTCATATTTAATGTATTCAGCGGCTTTAACAGCTGCTTCACCCATTTTAGTTCTTAATTCGTCGGTCATAAACGGAGAAGGTGTCTCTTCCGTTAATTTTTGGTGACGACGTTGTACTGAGCAATCTCTTTCCGATAAGTGACAAGCTTTACCGTATGAATCACCCACTACTTGAATCTCAATATGACGTGGTTCTTCGATTAATTTTTCCATGTACATCCCATCGTTTCCGAAGGCTGCTGCAGCTTCTTGACGGGCACTTTCCCAAGCTTTCAGAAGTTCTTCTTCTTTCCAAATGGCACGCATTCCTTTACCACCACCACCGGCGGTAGCTTTCATCATCACCGGATAACCAATTTCTTTGGCTACTTTTTTGGCTTCTTCAAAATCTTCCAAAATTCCGTCAGATCCCGGAACACAAGGTACTCCGGCAGCTTTCATGGTTGCTTTTGCCGTTGCTTTGTCTCCCATTTTATCAATCATTTCCGGAGAAGCTCCGATAAATTTGATACCGTGTTCCTGACAAATCTTAGAAAATTTAGCGTTTTCCGAAAGGAAGCCGTAACCCGGATGAATCGCATCAGCATTAGTAATTTCTGCAGCCGCGATAATGTTAGACATTTTTAAGTAAGATAAATTACTCGGTGGCGGACCAATACAAACTGCTTCGTCCGCAAACTTCACGTGCAAACTTTCCGCATCGGCAGTAGAGTAAACCGCAACGGTTTTAATCCCCATCTCACGACAAGTCCTGATTACGCGAAGCGCAATTTCGCCTCTGTTGGCAATTAATATTTTTTTAAACATCCTTTTTAATTTGAAAATTAAACAATTTGAAAATTTGAAAATTGGTGAAGTTTGTGAAAATTATTTTCGCCCGAGCGATAGCGAACAGACGAAGTAAATTAACACATCTTCAAATCTTCAAATTAAGAAGGGTCTACTAAGAATAACGGTTGATCGAATTCTACCGGAGACATATCGTCTACCAATATTTTAACGATTTTTCCGGAAATTTCCGCTTCAATTTCGTTGAACAATTTCATGGCTTCTACCACACACAATACATCACCTTTACCAATAGTGCTTCCTACTTCCACAAATGGCGCTTTGTCCGGAGATGGTTTGCGGTAAAAAGTTCCAATCATTGGTGATTTGATAGTAACAAATTTTGAATTGTCTTCAGCAGGTGCTGCAGGAGCCGCGGGTGCTGCCGCAACCGGAGCTGCTGCTACAGGAGCCGCCATAGCTTGTTGAACCGGAGCTGCTTGTTGTACATAAGTGATTTCCGGGGTATTTCCTTCTAAAGTAGTTCTGATAGTAATTTTAACATCACCTGTTTCCAATTTTACTTCAGCCACTCCGGTGTTGGACACGAATTTGATCAGGTTTTGAATTTCTTTTAAATCCATAATTTGTTCGTTTTAGAATTAGTTTTATTGTTTTTTATCGCTGCGCTCCGATTAATTAATTTTCTTAATATCAAAGGCTTCGGTTGTTAGTATGCCCATTTCAGGTAGATAGATCCCCAAGTGAACCCACCGCCGAAAGCAGCGAAAATTAAGTTGTCTCCTTTTTTAAATTGTTTTTCAAAATCACTCATCAGCAAAGGTAAAGTGGCCGAAGTGGTGTTTCCGTAGCGGTGAATGTTGACCAATACTTTTTCTTCGTCAAGGCCCATTCTGCTGGCGGTTGCATCGATGATTCTTTTGTTGGCTTGGTGCGCCAATAACCAATCTACATTTTCTTTGGTTAAATTGTTGCGCTCCATTATTTTTTCGCTGACATCAGCCATCCCGGAAACGGCATATTTGAAAACTGTTTTTCCGTCTTGAAACACAAAATGTTGTCCGTTAGCTACCGTTTCGGCAGATGGCGGAAGGATTGAACCACCGGCATCAATTTTAAGGTATTCCCTTCCGATACCGTCGCTTCTTAAAAACTCATCTTGTAAGCCCAAGCCTTCGTAATTCGGTTCAAACAAAACAGCACCGCCACCATCACCAAAAATGATGCAAGTAGCTCTGTCTGTGTAATCTATGATGGATGACATTTTATCGGCACCGATGAGTAAAACTTTTTTATAGCGACCGGATTGGATGTAGGCTGCTGCAGTAGACATTCCGTATAAAAAGCTGGAACAAGCCGCTTGTAAGTCGAATGCAAATGCATTAACGGCACCAATTTGACTGGCAACGTAAACACCGGTTGAGGCAACCGGCATATCCGGAGTTGCTGTGGCCATGATGATTAAGTCTATTTCTTCGGGATTGATATTGGCTTTAGCAATTAAATCCTCTGCGGCTTTGATGGCCAAGTATGAAGTACCTTTTCCTTTTTCTTTTAAAAGTCTTCTTTCTTTGATGCCGGTGCGAGTGGTAATCCATTCGTCATTGGTATCTACCATGGTTTCCAGTACTTGATTAGAGAGTACAAATTCCGGAACATAAGCTCCAACTGCGGTAATTGCGGCTGTAATTTTGGTCATAAAAAGGGTATTTTTCCAATCGATTTTTGTGCAATCGAAAAGTTGTGGAAATTACAAAAAAAAATTATACCTAAAGGTAATTCTACGGGGATATTTGCTAAAATTAAATAAAACAAAAAACTCCCACATAGTGAGAGTTTGTTTTGTAAAAAAACCTTAATTAAGCAACAGCTACTGATTTATCAATAACTACTTGTCCTCTGTAATACATTTTACCTTCATGCCAGTAAGCTCTGTGGTATAAATGCGCTTCACCTGTTACCGGGCAAGTAGCGATTTGAGCTACAGTTGCTTTATAGTGAGTTCTTCTTTTATCTCTTCTTGTTTTCGAGGTTTTTCTCTTAGGATGTGCCATTGTACTATATTATTTATCCGTTAATAGTTGTTTTAATTTGTCCCAACGCGGGTCGATATCATCTTCTTTTTTTTCTTCTTTAATCTCTTTAACTTGTAATTCATTCAGTTTTTGTAGTGCTTCTGTTTGCAAGCTTCCGTCTTTTACGCCGGGATGTATCCTTTTGTGAGGCACAGACAACACTATCATTTCATAAATATACTGCGACAAATCGATTTGATGTTCTCCGTGTGGGAGTATCAAAAGTTCATCATTGTCGTTGTTGAATTCGTCACCAAACTGAACCACCAATTTAATTTTTCCTTTGATAGGCAAATCAAACGGTTCTCCGGTTAAGTCACACGGAACGTTAACGGTTCCTTGGTGTTTAAAGTTGATTTCCAGCATAGTAGTCTTTTTTTCAAGGACCACTGTTACTGCTACATTACAGCTTTCGAATTCGTCAAATTGATACTCGTCAAAGAACTTTTTCTCTATTTTAAACTCAAACTGATGCTTTCCTAACTTTAATCCTATGAAAGGAATTAAAAATTCATTCGTACTTTTCATCTAAACAACAATTTGACCCAACATTTAGGGAGTGCAAAGATATAAAATTATTGGAATTCCAATAACCTTATCAACATTTTTTTGTTTATAACTGTTTTTCTTTTGTTTTCAAGGGATTCCGACTAATTTCGGCGTAATCTGCTCTTGAATTAAAGATGTCTATGGCGGTGTAAACTGCTTCTTTAAAGGAATTGTAGTCCGCTAAACCTTTACCGGCAATTTCATAAGCCGTTCCGTGATCCGGAGAGGTTCTTACTTTGTTTAAACCGGCAGTGTAATTAACACCATTGCCAAACGACAGGGTTTTGAACGGAATTAATCCTTGATCGTGATAAGTTGCTACAACGGCATCATATTTTTCGTATTGACCGCTGCCAAAAAAACCATCGGCAGCAAACGGACCAAAAACCAAAGTGCCTTTGTCGAACAATTTCTTTAACGTTGGTCTTACAATCTCATCGTCTTCTTTTCCTATTACACCATTGTCTCCTGCGTGAGGATTAAGCGCCAAAACAGCAATTTTAGGTTTGTTAATGCCAAAATCTTGAATCAATGATTGTTTAATGGTTTCAATTTTTTGGACAATTAATTTTTCAGTTAAGTGTTTGGCAACCTCATTTACGGGAACATGATCGGTTAACAAGCCAACTCTTAAATTGTCCTGAACCATTAACATCAAAGCGTTTCCTTCCAGTTCTTGGTTAAGGTAATCGGTATGTCCCGGAAATTTAAAGTCTTCCGATTGGATATTGTATTTATTGATAGGAGCCGTAACCAAGACATCAATTTGATTGTCTTTTAATGCTTTGGTGGCTGCTGTAAACGATTTAATGGCATATTTGCCAACATTGTCGTCATTTTTTCCGAAGTTCAAATCAACACCTTCGCGCCAAACATTTAACACGTTTATTTTACCGACAACCAATTGATCCATTTTATCAATGCCATGAAGCGGTGCGGTTAACTCGAATGTCTTTTTAATGAAGGAAAGAATTTTAACATTTGCGAAAATAACCGGCGTGCAAAGTTCCAGCATTCTGGCATCTTCAAAAGTTTTCAAAATCACTTCGCTTCCAATACCGTTTAAATCTCCGATTGAAATCCCAACAATGATATTTTCTGCTTTTTTCATAAGAAGTACTGGTTATTTATTGCTAATTTTGAAGTGCAAATTTAGTAAAATAAAACCACAATGTTTACAGGAATAATTGAAACCCTCGGAATTGTAAAAGAAATCCAAAAAGATGGAGATAATCTTCATTTAACGATAACTTCTGACATCACAAAAGAGCTCAAAATAGATCAAAGTGTTGCTCATAACGGGGTTTGTTTGACAGTTGTAGGGATTGATAATAATGACTATACCGTTACAGCTATTAAAGAGACTATTGATAAGACTACTTTGGGTGAGTGGCAGGTTGGCGATTTGGTAAATCTCGAACGCGCCATGAAGTTGGGCGACAGATTAGATGGTCATATAGTGCAAGGGCATGTTGATCAAACGGGCGTTTGTAAATCTATAACTGAAGCCAATGGAAGTTGGTATTTTTCTTTTGAATACGACAGTCAGCTTAGTAACATTACTATAGAGAAAGGTTCTATTACGGTAAACGGAGTGAGTTTGACAGTAGTTAACTCACAAGCCAATGGTTTTAGTGTAGCTATTATCCCTTACACTTTTGAACATACTAATTTTAAAACTTTCAAAGTAGGCTCAAAAATTAATTTAGAATTTGATGTTGTGGGAAAATACGTGGCAAGATTACACGCTTTAAGACAGTAGTTACATCCCATTTTGGGACAAAAAACAAAAAAGCATCCTTATTAACGGGATGCTTTTTTTATATTATGTTGGTGTATTTTGTAAAATCCTAGGATTAGTGACCCTAATAACAATAGGGCCAATCCACCGTCCAAAGGCAAGCCTGGCGGGGGCGGAGGTGTAGACGGAGGCGGCGGACCAGGGGCAGCGAAAACACTAATGGCCGGTAAAAAAACCGCAGTCAAAATAATTACAATTCTATTGGGGAGAATTTTCATAGTGCGTAAAAGTAAAAAAAAAATCTAATCACCAAAATAAATTAATTATTTAATCCATTAAGTTAATACAAATTTAAAGTGCAAAACTATCATTTTATTCGGATAAAACCCATAATCAATGTAAATGAGCTTCTTTACCAAGTACGATTTTATTTCACTTTTGGTTTTGTCTAACAAAAAAGACCTCTGTTGAGGTCTTTAATTATTGTGGTCCCACTTGGGCTCGAACCAAGGACCACCTGATTATGAGTCAGGTGCTCTAACCAACTGAGCTATAGGACCGGTTTTCTTCACTGACTTTCATGTTTATTGGAGTTCAGTGAATAAAGCTTTGGCTTTATTTAGAGGTTGCAATATTACTACTAATTTTTTTTCGTTGCAACTATTTTTAAGGGATTTCTTGGCAAAGCTCCACCAATACGCCGTTTGTTCCTTTGGGATGTAAAAAGGCTACCAACTTGTTGTCGGCTCCTTTTTTAGGGGTTTCGTTTAAAACCACAAACCCTTCTTTTTGCAATCGTGCTATTTCTGAAACGATGTCTTCTACATCAAAAGCGATGTGGTGTATGCCTTCCCCTTTTTTTTCTAAAAATTTAGCAATGGGACTTTCCGGATTCGTAGCTTCTAAAAGCTCTATTTTATTCGGGCCATTCATAAAAAAGGAAGTTTTTACCCCTTCGCTGGCGACTTCTTCTTCTTTGTAAGGCGGATGGCCAAATAATTTCTCAAATAATACGTTGGAGGCTTCCAAACTTTTTACGGCTATACCAATGTGTTCTATTTTTCTCATTTTTTTTGAGTTGCTGAGTTGCTGAGTTGCTTAGTGCCTTAGTGCCTTAGTGCCTTAGTGCCTTAGTGCCTTAGTGCCTTAGTGCCTTAGTGCCTTAGTGCCTTAGTGCCTTAGTGCCTAAATTATTTCAAAGTTCAAAGATAAGGAATTCGCCCTTTAGCCCTGATAGCAGCGGCATCCTTTTTATTGTTTGAGAAACGACCTTCTGACTGCTTTTGGTGATAACAATAAAAAGATAGAGCGGATAGCAGGAAATAGCTTCTCAAGAAACTTAGTCTCTCAGTTTCTCAGTCTCTCAGCAACTAAGCAACTAAGCAACTTTATAACTTAAAAGTTGTATTTTTGCGGCATGGAAACGAACAGACAGAAAAAAATCGGAAGTGTATTGCAAAAGGATTTAGTAGATATCCTGCAAGGCGAAGTGCGTAAAAACGGGATTACCAATTTAGTGATTTCGGTTTCTAAAGTGAGCGTAACCACCGATTTATCCATTGCCAAAGTCTATTTGAGTGTTTTTCCTCAGGACAAAGCTGCCGAGTTACTCGAAGCCGTTAAAACCAACGCGCCTTTAATCAAGCACGATTTGGCGCAAAGGGTAAAATTGCAATTGCGCAAAGTGCCGAATTTGGTTTTTTACATTGATGATTCCTTGGATTATATCGAAAAGATAGACAACGCCCTGGCCGGAAAAGAAAATCCTATTGAAAACCGTGAGCTTTTAGACAAACGCAAGAAATTTTAATCTCCGCTTGAATTTCCCGCTTTACATAGCCAAACGATATCTTTTTAGTAAGAGCAAGAACAATGCTATCAATATTATTACCGGGATAGCAGCTGTCGGAATCGTAGTAGGCGCTATGGCTTTATTTGTTGTTTTATCCGTTTTTAGCGGGTTGCGCGAATTTAGTTTGTCTTTTTCCAACGATTTTGACCCCGACGTAAAAGGAACGGCTGTTACCGGAAAATTTTTCACTTTAACTTCCCAGCAAGAGCAAAAACTCACCCAAATCCCCGGCATTGCTTCTTACAGTAAGGTGTTGGAAGAGCGTGTTTTATTCTTTTTTGATGGGAAAGAACAAGTTACTTATCTCAAAGGTGTTGATAAAAAGTTTACCCAAACCAATGTCGTAGCGCAAAACCTAGTGAACGGAAAATGGCTAAAACCCAATACCATTGAAGTGGTTATAGGCTATGGGATTTCCGAAAAATTATCGCTTGGTTTGTACGATTTCAATAATCCGTTTGAGGTTTATGTACCGCGAAAAGGGAAAGGAGTTATCGAAAGCGAAGCCGAAGCTTTTAACAAAACCCGCTTGATTCCGGTGGGCATTTATGCCATTAGTGAAGATTTAGATCAGAAATATGTGTTTTGCGATTTGACTTTGGCGCAAGAACTCTTGGAATTGCAATCTAATCAGCTTTCCGGTATCGAAATCAAGCTTAAGCCTGATGCTGATGAAGCTGCTGTAATGAAAGCCGTAGCCGATTTGACCCAAAATAAATTGCAAATCAGAAACCGAGCCCAGCAAAATGCTACCCTTTATAAGATGCTGAACACCGAAAACATAGCCGTTTATCTCATTTTTACTTTGGTGATTATTATTGCCTTGTTCAACTTAATCGGGGCTTTGATCATGATGATATTGGACAAGAAAAGCAACCTTAAAACCTTACACAGCTTGGGTTCTGATATCAAAGACTTAAAAAAGATATTCCTGTTGCAAGGCAGCTTGTTAAGCGTTTTTGGCGGACTGCTTGGATTAGTTTTAGGGATTGTAATTGTAGTAATCCAACAACAATTTAAATTGGTGATGATTACCGAATCTTTAGCTTATCCGGTAGTTTTCAGCATACAGAATGTAGCGATAGTTTTCGCTACCATCGTATCGCTGGGCGTAGTATCCAGTTGGATCGCCAGCAGTAGAGTGAGCCAAAAATTATTGGATTAAATAAACTGATAGTTGGCATAAGCCTCACGAATTTCCTCAAAAACTTGCAACAAAGCATTGTGGTCATCAGTGGTGACTAAACGTTGCTTGAAGTCTTTAAATCCGTGAATTCCTTTGAAATAATTGGTGTAGTGGCGACGCATTTCTACAATTCCTAAGCGTTCTCCTTTCCATTCCATAGACCAAATTAAATGGTTTCTGGCGGCCTCGATTCGGTCAGCCATGCTGGGTTGTGCCAAATGTTCTCCGGTGTTAAAATAGTGTTTGATTTCGTTAAAAATCCACGGATAGCCAATAGCAGCGCGACCAATCATCATGCCGTCTAAGCCGTATTTGTTTTTATATTCGAGTGCTTTTTCAGGCGAATCGATGTCGCCGTTACCAAAGATAGGCATCGTAATGCGCGGATTGTTTTTCACGCGGGCGATGTGCGACCAATCGGAGTGGCCTTTGTACATCTGTGCTCGGGTACGAGCGTGAATGGTTAAAGCTTGTACACCAACATCCTGCAGTCTTTCGGCTACTTCATCGATATTGATGGAATTTTCGTCCCAACCCAAACGCGTTTTTACGGTTACCGGCAATGAAGTGCCTTTGATTACCGCTTTGGTCAAACGCACCATCAAATCCACATCTTTCAAAACCCCGGCACCGGCGCCTTTGCAAACCACTTTTTTAACGGGACAACCAAAGTTGATGTCAACCAAATCGGGTTGTACGGTATCGACAATTTTAGCCGACATTTCCATGGCTTCTTCATCGCCTCCGAAAATTTGAATCCCGACCGGTCTTTCATAATCGAAAATGTCCAGCTTTTGGCGACTTTTAATGGCATCGCGAATCAGTCCTTCCGAAGAGATGAATTCCGAGTACATTAAGTCGGCTCCATGCAGTTTACACAAGCGACGAAAAGGCGGATCGCTCACGTCTTCCATAGGCGCAAGAAGAAGCGGGAAATCAGGTAATTGGATATTGCCGATTTTGGGCATAACTTACTGTAAAGTTTTTGCAAAGGTAAAAATCTATTGTAAATAACTTTCACAATGCTGTGCATTCTTTAGCGGTTAAAAATAAATCTTTAAAAAAGAAAAAGTTATAAGAAAAAACGTTAGATTTGATGCTTATTCTGTTTTAAACCAACCAATTAAAATTATAATCATGAAGAAAAAGGTACTCATTTTACTTTTGTCAGTACTGACATTAGTTAGTTGCAGCGAGGACAACAACAATTCTTCCGCTCTCAAATCCGGAAAATTAAAAGGGAAAGTAACAACCGTTAATACTCATAAACCAGTGGGTGGCGCTTTAGTTTTTGCTTTTGATGACGACAATAAAATGTATCATACTTATACAAATGCTGAAGGAAATTTCGAGTTGAACGTACCCGATGGAGAGAGAAAACTGCACATTCAAACAGGAGACGGTTCCAATTTCAGGACAGTCATTGATGTTGTAGTTACTGAAAATGAAACCCAACAGTTAGACGAATCTTTACTTCGATTAGAGCAAGTGGCCAGAATTGCCTATGTCAATGGTTCGTATGATAGTATAGAAGATATTATTACTTCTTTAGGATATGTTGCAGAATCCTTAACATTTAGTCAATTGTCTAGTTATAACATAGTTTCGCAATATGATATTATCTTTTTGAATTGTGGTTCAATTTCCGGAAGTATATCCGGTAATGCAACGGTGACCAATAACTTAGCCAAGTTTGTAACCAATGGAGGTAGTTTATACGCTTCAGATTGGTCAGTTGCCTATTTAATTGGCGGGAACAATAACGCAAGTGCTTGTAATGAAGCCGGAGGGTTTATTCCGGATGCTACATTATGTTCCATTGATGATGGTAATTCGGGTACGTTAAATGCAACTATTGCCAACACGGCTTTAGCAAATGCCATCGGATTGTCTACTTTGGATATTGAATATGATTTAGGTTCTTGGCAAAAAATTATGGCTGTTGACGAAACTTACTGGGAGGTTTTGGTAAGAAACACCAGTAATAACGAAGCTTTAATGATTAAGACTAATAATTTTTTCGATCAGAGCTTGGTAGACAGCAGTGTGGGCAACGCACAAAATTCTGATTGGATTACCATTTGCCATCAACCCGATGAAAATTCCGGGAATGCAATAACCATCACAGTCAATGCAGCCAGTTGGCCCGCACATGAGGCACACGGTGACACTATGGGTTCCTGTAGCGGAACAAGTAATAGTGGCACCATTTACTACACCACTTTTCACAATCACGCGAATGGGAACATTGGAAACGCCCAATTTATTTTGGAACACGTAATTTTAAACTTATAAGTAAGATGCTCCTCAGGGAGCATTTTTTATTTAGACGCTTTGCCAAATAAGTAGTGTTTCAATCCAAAACTTTGCTTTATATTTGCCGATTAAATGACTGCTGTAAAAGGGATAGCGGTGGTTTGCGTGAGGGATTATAGTGAAAATCCTTTTGCTTTTGAAAAAAGCAAAAGATTGCAACGGAAAGCCCGACCCTTGTGGTCACGCCCAAATTAAATTGACAAAGAACGAAGATGACATGCGAAGCATTGCATGTTTCCGATTAAAAAAACTTCATTTTACATGAAACATATTAGAAATTTTTGCATTATTGCCCACATTGACCACGGGAAAAGTACGTTGGCCGATCGATTGCTTGGTGCTACCCAAACTGTGACGGCTCGTGAAGAGAAAGCACAATTGTTAGACAACATGGACTTGGAGCGTGAACGTGGGATTACCATTAAGAGTCACGCCATTCAGATGGAATACACCCATAAAGGGGAAAAATATATTTTAAACTTAATCGACACCCCCGGTCACGTGGACTTCTCCTATGAAGTTTCGCGCTCGATTGCGGCTTGTGAAGGTGCGTTGTTGATTGTAGATGCAGCCCAAAGTATTCAAGCCCAAACGATTTCCAACCTGTATTTGGCTTTGGAAAACGACTTGGAAATTATCCCGATTTTGAATAAGGTAGATTTACCGAGTGCCAACCCAGAAGAAGTTAGCGATGATATCGTGGACTTGTTGGGTTGTAAATTGGAAGACATTATTCATGCTTCTGGAAAAACCGGATTTGGGGTGGATAAAATTTTGGAAGCGATTGTGGACCGTATTCCTGCTCCCAAAGGAGACAAGGACGAACCTTTGCAGGCGTTGATTTTCGACTCGGTGTACAATCCGTTTCGTGGAATTGAAGTTATTTTCCGTGTGAAAAACGGAGAGATTCGCAAAGGACAGAAAATCAAATTCATGTCGACTGGCAATGAATATTTTGCTGACGAAATTGGAACTTTGAAATTGAATCAGGTTCCGAAAGATGTGATCAGCTGCGGCGACGTAGGGTATTTGATTTCGGGAATTAAAGAAGCTAAAGAAGTAAAAGTGGGCGACACGGTGACCGATGCTAAGACGCCAACTACCAATATGATTCACGGATTTGAAGACATGAAACCGATGGTATTTGCTGGAATTTACCCTGTAGATACCGAAGATTACGAAGACTTGCGGGCATCGATGGAGAAATT
>JBEBBH010000336.1:0-4045 GCA_041158485.1 Bacteroidota bacterium
TGGTACACCTTGTGCCACACATTGGTCGATGATATTGGCTGAAACTTCTGCCAAGCGGTGAACGTTGGCTTCACGAGCTCTGTAATCTCCACCTTTGATGGTGTCGTAGAACAAACGGTAAGTACTGTCGCCGTCATTTTGGTAATTCTTTGCAGCGTTGATTCCTCCTTGAGCAGCAATTGAGTGCGCTCTTCTTGGAGAATCTTGGAAACAAAATGCTTTTACATTGTAGCCCATTTCTCCTAAAGAAGCCGCTGCAGCAGCGCCGGCTAATCCGGTTCCTACTACAATCACATCAATTTTAGGGCGGTTATTTGGAGCAACTAATTTTAAGTGGTTTTTATGGTTAGTCCATTTTTCTGCTATTGGACCTTCTGGTATTTTAGAATCTAACTTCATGATGTATACTGATGTTGATTATTTTAGAAAAAAGTGAATGTAAACCGGAATTGCAGCAAATAGTAGCGGAACTAAAATGGCAAATGCTTTTCCGAAACCTTTGAAAATCGGGGTGTACTTCGGATTGTTCAAACCAAGGGATTGGAATGCGCTTTGAAATCCGTGTAACAAGTGGAAAGCCAATACTAGCATAGCCACAACATAAGCGATAGTTGCGATTAAGCCAAATTTCGGGTCTTTGAAAAAGGCCACGGTGATTTTGTGTAAATCTTTGTACCCTTCACCCATTTTCACATTAACTTCTTTGTTGTAAAATTCGGTTTTGTTTCTGATTTCTAATCCCATTTGTCCCAATTGTGCCGGATCGGCAGGGTAGTATTTACCGTGATCAGTAGTAACATAATACTCTGCTTTTTGGCCCATTTGCTCTACGGTTACGGTTTGTAAAGGCATTTTTTCATCGAAATGCATTTTGGCCCAAAAGTTCACCATGTGCGTAACAATAAACACCAAAATCAAAGTTCCTAAAACCGCCATGTTTCTGGATGAGAAACTACTGTTTTTGGAAGGGTTGTTTTTGGCATAGCCTATTGGACGGGCTTTTGCGTTTTGGTAGGTTAACATGAATCCGTCAACCGCGTGGAAAAGAATAGAAATGTAAGTTAGGTAAGAAAGAATTTTTACTGCCGGATTAGTGGTCATGAACAACGCATACTTGTTAAATGCTGATGCATCGCTAAAAATTAATTGAAGATTTCCTGCTAAGTGACCCGCTAAAAACAAGCATAAAAATAAACCTGTAAGAGCCATCCAATATTTTTTTACAATGGACGACTTTAAAAGTGCAGATTTTGCCATAATGTTGTGTATAATTGTTTAAAAAATTCACACAAAAATAAGGCTATTTGCATATAACTACAACCTTTTCGCTGTAATTTATAATGAATTTAAAGTGAGTTTAACAGTTGTTGATTTTCAACTGTTTAAAAGGCTTTTTGAGGCTCAAAAACTTAAACAAAACTAGCGAACATAGCTCGGAATCAACCCTCGCAATCCCATGTCCACCACATTTTCCCCAATAGAAGGTTCAAATTTGCCGTCGGCGTTAATTTCGTGCCATTCAAAACTGTTGTTTACGGAAAGCGACAAGGTTACTATGACATCTTGGGATTCGTTGCCGCTAATCACTAAGTTATTGGCAAATTTTCCGGTTACTACACAAGTGTTTAGGTTTCTCGGAATAGGAGAAGTGGCTTCTATCGGATTAGGAACAGTGGTCGAACCTGCCGGCGCTTGTCCGGAAGCCGAATACGGTTGGTTGTTCAAAGCAAAAGCCCAATAACCTTGCGCCTTATTAGCATTAACCGGAAAAAGATTATTACCGATATTGAACTCGGTGATGTAAGTGTTGAACCCTACAAAACTGGCTAAAGTTCCGGCGTAATCCACATTTTGATGGCGGATGTTGATTTGGTAATTCTGATAAGACAAAGATACTCGCAACCATTCGTAATTACCGGCGGCAACATCTCGCAACGGAATTTTTAAAAACACTTCATCTTCGCCCACAATTTTAGAGCGACTGAAATCGATGGCCGTAGCACCGCCTAAATTGGTTTCCGGTGCGTGGTAAATGATGGTTCCGGCTCCCAATTGGGTGTTGGCATTCGGCGCTAATTCAATATAATGGGATGAAATGGAGTTGAAAATCGGAGATTGGGCCGCATTTCCGGGCGCAACTGCCGATGGTTGGCCTAAATTATTCAAACGAACCTGATTTTCGTCAAATTTGAATTTGATGATGAGCATCGGTTCTTCGGTAGTATCGCTGCTACACGAGGAGAACGGTAGTCCGGCGATTAGGAAGAGTAAAACAACAATGACTTTGTTCATGATTTTTTGATTTTTTCCGCTACGCTCCAAACAAATCGGAATCGCCTCGGGGGATTTTGAGTGATGACGTTAAGACGATGTTAATGTGTTTTTGTTACATCTTCATCTATAACGAGAATATAGTCGGCTTTATTGTGTTCTTCTGTCGGAATTTTTTCTAAATCACTTTGTTCGATAGTCGCAATGGTTAGAATTTGAACTTCCGGAGCGTATTTTTTCAAATACCAACAAATGCCGTCAAAGTTATCCGAATGATACGTGCCGTTGTAATGGATGAAAATCGAATTTTCTTTGAAGTTCTTTTGTATAAAATAAGCCATCGTAGCATCTTTACTCGCTTGGGCTTTCGGCATATTCGGACTCGCATGATCGCCCATCATTTTCATCATGTTCACATAACCCGGCAAGTTTTCATCGTAGGGCATCGGCAAAGGCGCCATCCAGGATTTCTCTTCATCGGTTAAGGTTTCGAGGGCTTCAAATCCTTTTTTGGACACCATCGATGCAAATCTTCTCGGGATATTAGTAGCAATAAAAGGCAACTTTTTTTCTTTGGCCAAATCGACTAAAGGTTTATAATCGGTTTTGTAGTTGGGCCAAAGACGTGCTGTCGAGTCTAATTTTTTCTGATTGATTTCTCCGTTTAGGTACTGATCGAGTTGTTTTTGATTATCTGCTTCTATCATTTCGGCGCCTAACACCAAAGGCTTTTTCTCAGCCAAATCTTTGGTCAATTCCAATTGCAACCAATGTACCACTGAATTATTATGGTATTCGCCAAACAACACTATTTGGGCTTTCTCTGCCGCTTTGAGTAATTTTCCGTAGTTTACTTTTTTGCCATTTTTATCAAAAAGTTGGTAGGCTTTTTTGTCTTGAGCCGAAACACTAAAACAAAATAATAATGCCAGAATTAATGAAACCTTTTTCATGTGCTGAATTTTGTTTAAAATTATTCATTAATAAGTGAATAAAAAAATGTGACACAAAAAGAATATTTTTGTAGTTCACTACATCTATGAAAACTCAAAACGACAACTCGGCTTTTTTAAACTATCTGCATCATTTTATTAATGATTTTGATAAACATTCGGAGCAACAATTTTCCGAAATCGCCCATCGTTTCAAGGAGCTGACTTTAAAGAAGAACCAACTTTTAGTCGATGAAAACCAGATTTGTCCTTATTTCTGTTTTGTGGAGAGTGGAATTTTACAACATGCCATTTTAGTTGAAACCGAAGAAAAAACAACCTATTTAGCCTTGCGAAATTCGGTTACTTCGTCGCTCAATAGTTTTCTGAATAAAATTCCGTCGCGAAAAAGCATCAAAGCTTTGGTCGATTGCCAACTTTGGGTAATCGATTTGGAAAACTTCCAAGATTTATTGGCTAATAATCAAGTGTTTCATCAATTTTATTATCGTTTGATTGAAAGACAAATCATGTTGATTGATGACTATCGCATTGATTTGCTCACTTTATCGCCGGAAGAACGCTATAAAAAACTCCTCGCCACCGAACCCAAACTCTTGCAAGAAGTGCCGTTGCACTATTTGGCTTCTTTCCTCGGCATTTCGAATCGCCACATGAGCCGTATCCGAAAAAATATCGGCTAACCAAAAATAACGCCATTTGGCTACTAATCGCTTTTGACTATTGTGTAATTTTGATGAAAATCAATTTTCAAATTTTCAAATCAATTAATTTTCAAATCAGATTATGAAATACCATCCAATAGACCGCGATTTGTTTGT
>JBEBBH010000337.1:0-4187 GCA_041158485.1 Bacteroidota bacterium
TAAGGTTTCTGATTCTTTGCTCAATGCCATATCGCCCTATTTTAAGTTTCCGGATTGGGTGAAGCACAAAAAGGAGTATACTACTTCAACTGCTAAATCAACATTTAACAAGCCTGAGAAAGTAGTAGTTATTGATATCAATCATGCCACCAAAGCAGATCTGATGAAAGTCTATGGTATAGGGGATAAGATTTCAGATCGTATTTTGGACCATAAAAATAAGCTCGGTGCTTTTGTGTCGATGGAGCAACTCGATGATGTTTGGGGTTTGTCGCCCGAAGTGATTGCCAAACTCAACCAAAACTTTGAGGTAAAATCCACTGCCGGTATTCAGAAAATTAATATTAACAACGCTTCAATCAAAGAGTTATCACAGTTTCCTTTTTTTAAGTATGCTTTGGCCAAAGAAATAGTCGTTTTTCGCAGTATGAATGGCGATATCAAAACTGAGGATTTGTCAAAAATTAAAGGATTTCCTGTCGATAAAATAAAAATAATTGCCTTATATTTGGAATTCTAAAAAAATAGCTAAGAAAAACAGTTTTATTTAATATGAATTCAACATACTTTACGGAAGAGCACGAGTTGTTCAGGAAGAGTTTGCAAGATTTTCTGCAAAAAGAGGTGGTGCCACACATTGAAAAATGGGAAAAGACCGGGACAATTGAACGTTTTATTTGGAAGAAGTTTGGTGATATGGGCTTTTTCGGGTTGACCTATCCGGAAGCTTACGGCGGGATGAATTTGGATTTGTTTTACACCGTAGTGTTTTTAGAGGAACTTCAAAAAATAAAATCATCCGGTTTTGCGGCAGCCATGTGGGCACATGCTTATTTGGCTATGACGCATTTGAATGCGGAAGGCGATGAGAGAATCAAACAAGAGTATTTAGCGCCTAGTATAGCCGGTGATAAAATCGGAGCCTTGTGTTTGACCGAGCCTTTTGGCGGAAGTGATGTGGCCGGAATGCGAACTACAGCGATTAAAAATGGTGATAAATACGTGATTAACGGTTCTAAAACCTTTATCACTAATGGCGTTTATGCGGATTACTATGTAGTAGCTGCGAAAACCAGTCCGGACTTAGGCAACAAAGGTATTAGCATCTTTTTAGTAGACACAGCCACTAAAGGCATCAGTGCTACCAAATTGGATAAATTGGGTTGGAGAGCGTCTGATACGGCAGAAATTTCTTTTGACAATGTAGAAATTCCTGTGGCCAATTTAATGGGAGAAGAAGGAAAAGGCTTCCCGTATATCATGCAACACTTTGCTTTGGAACGTTTGATTATGGCAATTAATGCTCATGCTCGAGCAGAATATGCCATCAATTATACCTTGGAATACATGTCGCAACGCGAAGCTTTCGGTAAATCTATTGATAAGTTTCAGGCCTTGCGTCATGCGATGGTAGATAATGCTACTGAAGTGGAGCATTGTAAAATTTTTAATTATGCAGCGGTAGCCCGATTGAATCAAGGCGAATATGTGGTTAAAGAAGCTACTATGGCCAAGTTGAAATCGACTAAAGTAGCAGATGAAGTGATTTACAGTTGTTTGCAAATGTTGGGTGGTTATGGTTATATGGAAGAATATCCGTTGGCACGCTTGTTAAGAGATAGTCGTTTAGGGCCTATTGGTGGTGGAACTTCTGAAATCTTGAGAGAGATTTTGTCCAAATTGATTATTGACAATAAAAGCTATCAGCCGGCTGTTAAATAAAGAGAAATAAGGGATTAGGGAAAAGGGATAAGTTGAAATGATTTTTTACTTATCCCTTTTGTCTTTTCACTAGTCCCTTACTTTCGCGTGAGGGATGGAAGAGGAAATCCTTTTACGGAGTAAAAGATTGCAACGTACAGCCCGACGGTGGCTGTGTTGAAGTTTTCTATTCAAGATGATGGCTGTAGCCACCGCACGCCCCAAAAAAAAAATTACAATTTATCATTTATAATTAATAATTATTGTTACTTTTGCACCCACTAAATGAGAGGAGGTGTCTAAATTATGTTGATTATACCAATTAAAGACGGAGAAAACATTGATAGAGCATTAAAGCGCTACAAGAGAAAATTCGATAAAACCGGAACTGTAAGACAACTTAGAGCGCGTCAGGCGTTTACTAAGCCATCAGTAGTGAGAAGAGCACAAATTCAAAAAGCTGCTTATATTCAAACATTGAGAGACAATTTAGAAGGATAAGTTAATTTCCTGATAAGATACAACCGCTGATCATTAAAGTTTTTTAACTTTGAGGTCAGCGGTTTTTTTTATGGAAAGTAGTAAGGCTAAATTTCGGGATTATTTGGGTTTGGAGAAAAACTATTCTCCGCATACGGTAACCGCATACTTGAACGACTTGGATTTTTTTCAGGCTTTTTTAAAAGGCACTTTTGAGGATGATGATTTGATTCGCGTCAACTACAATCAAATTCGCGCTTGGATAGTTTCGTTGTCCGATGACGGTGTTTCCAATAGTTCCATTAACAGAAAGATCTCTTCTTTAAAATCGTTTTACAAATTCTTGCTCAAGACCAAGCAAATCGAAACGAGTCCGTTGCTCAAGCACAAAGCTTTAAAATCTCCCAAAAAATTGCAAATCCCTTTTTCAGAAAAAGAGTTGGATTTGGTGCTTAATCAAATTGTGTATGCTGAGGGTTTTGAAGGTGTTCGAGACAAGTTGGTCGTGGATTTGTTTTATACAACCGGTATTCGACGTGCGGAACTGATAGGGCTGAAGTTGCACAATGTTGATTTGTCCAACGGAACGATAAAGGTGTTAGGAAAGAGAAATAAGGAAAGAATCATACCTATTTTGCCTGTGGTTCAAAATCAGATTCGGATTTATTTGGACGAAAGGTCACGTTTACAGACGATTATCGATGGCGATTCTTTTTTTCTATTGTTAAAAGGCGTTAAATTGAACGATTCGTTTGTTTATCGGCTAATAAATTATTACTTTAGTAATGTCTCAGAGAAGGTAAAAAAGAGTCCGCATATTTTAAGACATACATTCGCGACGCATCTTTTGAATCATGGGGCAGATATTAATTCGGTTAAAGAGTTATTAGGACATTCCAGTTTGGCTTCTACCCAAGTCTATACACATAGTAGTTTAGCAGAGCTAAAAAAAATCTACGGTAGTGCGCATCCTAGAAACCAAAAATAATTCGACCATGTTTAATCAATAAAAATAGTATTATGAAGGTAAATGTTCATGCAGTAAACTTTACTGTCGACAGAAAGCTGGTTGATTTTATCAATGAAAGATTAGGTAAACTCGAAAAATTCTACGACAAAGTCGTTTCTTCAGATGTTTTTTTGAAGGTAGATAACACTAGTGAGAAAGAAAATAAAATTGTAGAGGTAAAAATTCATGTTCCCGGAGATGATTTTATGGTAAAAAAACAATGCAAAACTTTTGAGGAAGCGGTAGAATTATCCTCGGAATCCTTAGAGCGATTATTGGTAAAAAGAAAAGAAAAAATCAGAGCACATACCTAAGATGAAAATTTTTTCAAAAATGTTTTGATTAAAAGATAAAATGCCTACATTTGCAGTCCGTTAGAAATAGCGGACTTTTTTTATTGTTGCCGGTGTAGCTCAGTTGGCTAGAGCAGCTGATTTGTAATCAGCAGGTCGTGGGTTCGAGTCCCTCCATCGGCTCTGTTCTTTTATAGTATTGAAAATAAATAGGTTAGGGGAGATACTCAAGCGGCCAACGAGGGCGGACTGTAAATCCGCTGATTACATCTTCGCAGGTTCGAATCCTGCTCTCCCCACTAACTTTAAATAGGAATTTATCTGAAAGTTTACTAACGAGTAAATTCAGATTTAAAGTTTGGATAAGGCAACGCCTTATCAGGATCACAAGTTTTCTTGTAATCCTGGTTTCTTGAAGTCTTATCAGGATTATCGCTTAAAAGGGGCTAATCCAAAATGATTGGAGTTTAGAAATAAGGGTTTGGAGGTTTCTGAATTCTGAGGTCTAACTTCTAAGCTAGTATAAGCCGACTTAGCTCAGGGGTAGAGTGCTTCCTTGGTAAGGAAGAGGTCACGGGTTCAAATCCCGTAGTTGGCTCAAAATTGTAAAATTTGAACACTAATATATAAACTAAGATTAAAAATTAAGTAAAATGGCAAAAGAAACCTTTAACCGTTCGAAACCACACTTAAATATTGGTACG
>JBEBBH010000338.1:0-2596 GCA_041158485.1 Bacteroidota bacterium
AATAGGCGAGGCGTAGCTGCTGTCTTCTTTTAAAGTCAGGAATTCGTTATCGAGTAATTTAAAGTTACTCATCAGGAAAACCGCTTTGTTATAGTCGTAATTGTTAGAATATTTCTCGTAAAAAATAACGTCTTTGTATTCGTATATCGCTTTAAAAAAGGGTTGAAAATCGTAATCCTTCGGCACAAAAAGTTTGGAAACGTTGCGACAACCTAAACCATAGTATCGGAAAATATATTCGCCTAAACGCACTAAATCTTCGTGTGTTTCTTTACCGGTTAACAGGGCAACCGAATTGCGGTTTTTGCGAATGATACTCGGTTTGTCTTTAAAATAGAATTCGAAATAACGGGCGGTATTGTTGCTTCCTGTAGCTATTACGGCATCAAAATTTTCCAATTTTCCATCGGTAAAGGTGATGAAGTTTTGCATTTCCGGCGACACAGTAATCAAATACTTAGCCAAGAACTTTATCAAATGTTGGTCGTTAGAAGAAGTTTTGACCAACACTTTATGTCCGGATATCAATACTGAAAGGAAATCGTGAAAACCTACTAACGGAATATTTCCGGCCAAAATCAAACCTACGGTTTTGGGTTGTACAACCGAGAAGTCATATCGTAACAACCATTCGTTTAAATTATCTTCCGTTAGCGCTTTGGCCCAAGATTGTACCGCATGGTACACTTGCTCCGGCGTAAACCAACCGTTATGTGATTGGGACAATTGTATCAAATCTACAAACGCATCAAAGTACAAATCGTTGTGCAATACGCCTTCTTTTTTTTGATTTTGGTCAACCTTAAATTGACTCAAAAACTGACCTAAAGCGATAAAACAATTTTTTTTCTCGATTTGTAACATGAGTGACTTGTTTATGAATGGTTTTGATTGTAATTTTGTGCAAAATTAGTGAAAAAGTAATGAGTGGGAAGTATTGGGTTGGGTGTAATTTAAAAATCGCCTCGCTTACAATTCTCTAAACTCTGAACTACAAACTCCAAACTACAAAAAGATGGCTATCATTATAACTGACGAATGCATTAACTGCGGGGCTTGTGAACCGGAATGTCCGAATACCGCAATTTATGAAGGTGCCGATGATTGGCGCTACAAAGACGGTACTAAATTAAGAGGAAAAGTAGTTTTACCCGATGGTACTGAAGTCGATGCCGATGCAGCTCAAACTCCAATTTCCGATGATATTTATTATATCGTACCGGGTAAGTGTACGGAGTGTAAAGGTTTCCATGAAGAGCCCCAATGTGCCGCGGTTTGTCCGGTTGATTGTTGTATTCCTGATGACAATCACGTGGAAAGCGAAGAGACTTTATTGAACCGTCAATCTTTCTTGCATAACGAATAAAAAAAAATCCTGAGCTTACACTCAGGATTTTTTTTGATGTTTAGAATTTGAAATTCATACGTGCGTAATAAAAAGCACCTCCGAATCCCATTTGTACCGCATCCCAATAACCACCGGCTTCTACCCAGTCGTCTTGTTGGTCAGGATATATGTTGAATAAGTTGTTGCTTCCAACACTTAATTTAGTGTTTTTAGACAAATTGAATCCCAAAGTCAAATCGGTTACAATTTTCACACCGTAAGTATCAGTTGCCGCTTTGATTTGATTGGCGAAAGAACCGTAATCGGCTACATCTTCATACATTTGGTAATCCAATAATTTTACTTCACTAAAACGGGTAAAGGCCAATCCGGCATCAAACCATTTACGGGCGTAATTCAAATTCAAGCTGAACTTGTTGTCCGGTGCAGAAGCTAAAAGGAATGCTTTTTCTCTTTCTCCGAAAAAAGTCTGCTCATCTAGAGTGCCATTATTTACGGCATCTACTTTCATGTTATTGATGTTTCCTACTAAGGTGGCGCCAAAAGAATTATCGCCGATTTTTTTCTTCCAAGCAATCACCACATCTAAACCTGTAGTTTTAGTGTCTACGCCATTCACAAAGAACTGTGCTTGATCTACACCAATGTTTAAAGCTGAAGCATCGAAATAACCGGTCAACACAATTCTGTCTTTTACATTTACCATATAACCATCGATAGTAGCGGTGAAATCGCCATAAGAAGCCGTAAAGCCCAATGAAGCGTTGATGGCTTTTTCTTCGTTTAGTTTTCCGATACCAAATGCTTGGGTGACCGGACTGTTGTTAGGCGATAATAAAATTTCAGAAGCACCGGTTGAAGAGAAGTTGGTGAATCTTAAGTTGTAATAAATTTGCGCTAAAGATGGCGCGCGGAAACCGGAACTGATAGAACCTCTGAAGTTAACATTACCGCCGGTTTTTAATCGGGCTGCTATTTTTCCGTTCAAAGTGCTTCCGAAGTCACTGTATTTTTCAAAACGCAAAGCCGAAGAAACCATAAAATTCTCGTTTACATCTAATTCGCCATCAGCATATAACGAAACGTTGGAACGACTTCGGTTCACTACATTGTCAGGACTATAACCCGGAAATCCTTGTGAACCTCCCGGTCTTGGATCGCCGGTGTTAGGATCGGTTGGAATGGTTTGGTTAAGCGGATCAGTGATAGGTTGGCCATTCACATCATAAGTGGCATAGGAGCCTTCTT
>JBEBBH010000339.1:0-5803 GCA_041158485.1 Bacteroidota bacterium
AAAAAATGCAAAAGTTCCAACAAGCCAGTAAAAATCAAACCAAGAGTTTAGAGCAGTTGGTTGAGCTAACCAAACGTTATTATGTTGAAAAGAAAGCGGAACAAATTGCCAATAAGTTAGATAAGCTGGCTGAAAAGCAAGATAAGTTAGCTGATAAACCTGAAGAGAATTCGGTAGAGAAGCAAGACGATATCAATAAAGAGTTTGATAAACTTCAGCAAGAACTGAACGAATTGGACAAAGAAAATAAAGAGTTAAAATCACCGATGGATTTACCTAATTCTGATGAGCAGGAAAAGAGTATCGATGAAGACATGAAGAATGCCAAGGAGCAATTGCAAAAGCAACAAAAAGACAAAGCAAAGCCTAAGCAAAAGAGTGCTGCCAAAAAGATGAAACAAATGAGCCAAAAAATGGCTGAGCAAATGCAGTCCGGTGATATGGAACAAATGGAAGAAGATGTGGCTATGTTGCGTCAGATTTTGGACAATCTGCTAGCCTATTCTTTTTCTCAAGAAGATGTCATGAAGCAGTTTAAAAATTTGAAACGTGGCGCTCCGTCTTTCAATAAAAATCTTAAAATTCAACAAGATTTGAAGCAGCAGTTTAAACACGTTGATGACAGTTTGTTTGCGATGTCATTGCGTAATCCTAAGATTGCAGAAGATGTAACTAAGGAGATTGGCAATGTTCAATATAATGTTGACAAAGCACTTGAAACCTTAGCTGAGGCCAATGTTTCCAAAGGTAATTCTCACCAACAATATGCAGTGTCTTCAGCCAATAGATTAGCGGATATGCTTAGTGACGTTCTTAATAGTATGCAGATGTCTCTTCAAATGGAAGGTCAAGGCCAAGGCAAACCAAAACCCGGTCAAGGCCAAGGTTCCGGCATGCAACTTCCTGATATTATTAAGAAGCAAGACGGCCTTGCTGAGAAAATGAAAAAAGGCATGAAAAAGGGTGAGAAACCCGGTGAAGGTGAAGAAGGTAAAGAAGGAGAAAAGTCCGGACAAGGACAACAAGGCAACAAACCGGGTAATGGTCGAAAAGGCGGCCAATCTGGCCAAGGGCAAGGAAATGAAAAAGGTGGCGAACAAGGACAAGACGGAGAAGGTGATGCCAAAGCTATTATGGAAATCTACAAAGAGCAACAGCAATTGCGTGAAGCTTTAGAAAAGGAATTAAAGAAACAGGGTGTTGGCGGCAATGGTCAAAATGCCTTAGATCAAATGAAGCAAATAGAAAAGCAATTGTTGAATAAAGGATTTAACAATGAGATACTACAAAAGGTTTTAAACCTAAAATACGAACTTTTAAAATTAGAAAAGGCGATTCAGCAACAAGGTCAAGATAAAAAGCGTCAATCTGAAACCAATAAGAAAGAATTTAGCAATCAGGCTAATGCTTTGCCAACTAGACTTCAAGAATATTTAAACAGTATTGAAATTTTAAATAGACAAAGCTTACCTTTGCGCTCCAATTTTAACCAGAAGGTTCAAGAATATTTTATCAATAATGATTAGTTTTAACTACGAAACCGATTTTTCTTTAGACAATGAAACCGATTTTTCTAATTGGTTGTCTGAAGTCATTAGCTCTGAATTAAAGACCGAAGGTGAGATTAATTATATCTTCTGTGACGATGACTATTTGTTGGAAATAAACCAACAATACTTAGGCCATGACACGCTTACAGATATTATCAGCTTTGATTATTCTGTGGGAAATGAGCTACATGGTGATATTTTTATTTCAGTTGATCGTGTTCGAGACAATGCTATAGATTTCAATGTTTCTTTTGATGAGGAACTAAAGCGAGTTATGGCTCATGGTGTTTTGCATTATTGCGGTTATAAAGATAAATCTGAATCTGACGAACGTTTGATGCGTGAGAAAGAAGAAGAAAAAATGAAAATGTTCCACGTGAAACACAATTAGAAAATGTTTTTAGAAAAATACGATACTATTGTTGTGGGTGCAGGCCATGCCGGTTGCGAAGCTGCCGCGTCAGCGGCCAATTTAGGTTGTAAAACTTTATTGGTCACGATGAGTTTGCAAAACATTGCTCAAATGTCTTGTAATCCGGCTATGGGCGGAATCGCTAAAGGTCAAATCGTGCGAGAGATTGATGCTTTGGGCGGTTACTCCGGAATTGTTTCTGACAAAACTGCGGTGCAGTTCAAAATGCTGAACAAGTCCAAAGGTCCTGCCATGTGGTCGCCTCGTGTTCAAAGTGATCGAATGCGATTTGCTGAAGAATGGCGTTTGATGTTGGAAAGAACGCCCAATCTTGATTTCTACCAAGAAATGGTCAAAGGACTTCTAATTAAAAACAACAAGGTTGAAGGTATCGTCACTTCACTTGGCATTGAGATCAAAGCCAAGACAGTTGTTTTGACCAATGGTACTTTTTTGAATGGTTTAATTCATATTGGTGACAAGCAATTTGGCGGTGGTAGAGCAGGCGAAAGTGCTGCTTTTGGTATTACCGAAGATTTGATTAATGTCGGTTTCCAAGCTGGTAGAATGAAAACAGGTACGCCTCCAAGAGTCGATGGTCGTTCTTTAGATTATTCTAAAATGCGTGAAGAACCTGGTGATTTAGTACCGGATAAGTTTTCATATACTGATGAGACTAAACCGTTGACGCATCAATTGCTTTGTCATATGACATATACTTCTAACGAAGTGCATAATATTTTACGTGAAGGATTTGATCGTTCGCCTATGTTTAATGGCAGAATTAAAAGTATCGGACCAAGATATTGTCCTTCTATAGAAGACAAGATTAATCGTTTTGCCGATAAGGAAAGACACCAACTATTTGTTGAACCCGAAGGATGGAATACCGTAGAGGTTTATGTAAATGGCTTCTCAACTTCTTTGCCTGAGGATATTCAGTTTAAAGCGTTGCGTTCTGTGGAAGGTTTCGAAAAAGTCAAATTTTTTCGTCCGGGTTATGCGATAGAATATGATTATTTTCCACCAACGCAATTAAAACACACTTTAGAAACTAAGTTGGTTGACGGCTTGTATTTTGCAGGGCAAATCAACGGAACAACTGGTTATGAAGAAGCTGCGTCTCAAGGTTTGATGGCTGGAATCAATGCGGCATTAAAAGTCAAAGAAATGGAGCCGATGATTCTTCGTAGGGATGAAGCTTATATCGGAGTTTTAATTGACGACTTAATTACCAAAGGTACAGAAGAACCGTATCGTATGTTTACGTCTCGTGCAGAATACCGAACACTTTTGCGTCAGGACAATGCCGATTTCAGATTAACGCCTAAATCTTTTGAAATTGGTTTAGCCTCTGAAAAACGAATGCGTCGTATGGAACACAAATTCAACGAAAGTGAAAAGATGGTGAATTTCTTTAAGGAAACCAGTTTGACACATGAAGAAGCCAACCCGATTTTAGTCGAAAAAGAAAGTTCCCCAATGACGCAATCGGATAAGATGTTTAAAGTTTTCTCTCGTCCTCAAATTGACTTAGAAGACATACTAAAGTTCGAAAAAGTACAACAATACATTCAGGATAACGATTTGGATAAAGAAATTATAGAACAAGCTGAAATCCAAGTCAAGTATTCCGGTTATATTGAAAAAGAGAGAAACAATGCTGAAAAGCTAACCCGATTAGAAGATATTAAAATCCCGGAGAATTTCGATTATTATAAAATCAAATCCATGTCGATTGAAGCCAAGCAAAAATTGACGGCTATTCGTCCGGTGACCATTTCACAAGCCTCCAGAATCAGTGGTGTTTCGCCAGCTGATATTTCGGTTTTGTTGATTTATATGGGTCGATAATTTCAAAATTTAAAAAAAATGCAAACTGAGCGTTTATGCGTTCCACGTGAAACTAAGTTTGCCAAGCCTTACCAATAAAGAGTTCTATGAATTTTCAAAACAATATTTATTTTCAAAAAGTAAAAGATTATTCGGTTTCCAAAGAAATATTCGAATTACATCACAATCCAGAATACGATCTTTTGATGACCTTTCCCAAACCAAGTTTGGATAAATTACCGTCTTATTACGAAAGCGACGATTATATTTCACACACTGATGGTAAGCGATCTTTGTTTGAAAGAGCGTATCATTTCATCAAAAACATAGCCCTTAAAAATAAATTGAAATTAATCAATGCCCAATCGGCTAAAGGAAAATTATTAGACATAGGCGCGGGAACGGGTGACTTTTTAGTAGTGGCCAAAAATGACGGCTGGAACATTACCGGAATCGAGCCTAGTGCAAAAGCCAAAGGAATTGCTATCAAAAAAGGCGTAAATTTCGCCGATAGTTTATCCGATTTGGAAAGCCATTCTTTCGACATTATTACCATGTGGCACGTATTGGAACATGTTCCTAATTTAGAAGACTATTTAACAGAATTAAAAAGATTAATAAAACCAACCGGAACCATTATTATTGCCGTCCCGAATTTTAAATCTTTTGACGCTAATTTTTATGGCAGATATTGGGCGGCTTACGATGTGCCGAGACACATTTGGCATTTCTCTAAAACGGCTATTGAAAAATTATTTGCAGAAAAAGGAATTCAATTAACAACTATTTTGCCAATGAAGTTTGATAGTTTTTACGTGAGCTTGTTGTCTGAAAAATACAAAACCGGGCGTATGAATTTCATCAGGGCTTTTTTCGTAGGTTTGAAGTCAAATCTCAACGGAAAGAAAACAAACGAGTATTCTTCGCACATTTACATCCTAAAAAACCAATAAAATTCAAATAAATTAGTGTATTTTAAAGGAATTGCTCTCGGGCAAGTCTTGGGTTGACGAAAATAGGATGTTCTCTTAAATCGCTTTATTTGAAGTCAATTTTAATAGTGCTAGATTATAGCATTTTTAAATTCAATAATTAAAACCTATTCTGGTTTTCAGCCCTTTTTTCAGCCTAATTATTGTCTTTATTTTTATATTTTTGAAACGAAAATTTAATTTATCTAAATCATAGTGAAATCGAAAATTCACTGGTACCAAAAATCAATTATACAATCATGAGTAAAAAAACAGTTATCCTTTTTGCATTGGTCATTTCATTTCTATCATGCAATAAAACTACAGAAGTCAAAGAGTTTAAAACCGCTTATATCGATACTTCAAAATTGATGGAAGAATCTACAGAAGCCAAAGACATCGCCGAAAAATACAAGGACAAATCCAAAGTTATGGGCAGCCAATTGGAAGTGGAAGTCAATCGTTTCAAATCGGAAGCGGCTAATTTTCAAAAAAATGCACAGGCTAACGGACAAGTTTGGGCACAACAAAAAGGAGCTGAATTACAAAGAAGAGAACAAGAATTAAGCTACGCTCAACAAGCGATGTTACAACAATTACAAAGTGAAAGCGGAGTGGAAATGGACTCATTAGTAAGTACTTACAGAAAAGTAATCAAAGAATATGGCAAAGACAAAGGTTATGATTATATCTACGGAACCGGAGATATTGCTTCTGTATTGTACGCAAAAGACAGTTACGATATCACTAAAGAAATCATCAAATTAGTGAATGAAAAATACAAATCAGCCGACAAAAAAGAAGAAAAACCGGCGGACAAAAAAGAGGAAAAGAAATAATTAACTTTCCTAACCAATCCTGAAAAGCGTCTTTTTTAAGGCGCTTTTTTGTTGTGTATTGAAACACAATTAGTTACATTTGTATAAGATAAAACTTATAAGCCATGAAGTCCGTAACTGCCGAAGCCCAATATGTATTGCAATTTATCAACCAAACCAATTGCTCTGTTTTTCTAACCGGAAAAGCCGGAACCGGTA
>JBEBBH010000340.1:0-6413 GCA_041158485.1 Bacteroidota bacterium
AGATAAGGTTTTGTAACCATCTTCATGTTCAATTTTATATCGAAGCATATCCATGTTAGGATTGTAAATGAACGCCATGGCAAAACCTAGTAAAGTACTGATAAATATCATGAATAGGTTGTACCAAACATAATGTTGTACCGTTTTTCGAGTACGAATAATATCATGCATCAACTGTTTGGTTGAGGTAGTCGTAGAAATACGAGCGTAGTTTCGGTAGAAATTATAAATAAACCAGAACACCACGGCATAATTAACGTAGGTGATGATTTTTAAGTATATTTCAAAACTTTCGGCATGCAAACTTTTGATAGCATCATCTGTATTAAACATAAAACTAACCAAAGCCCACAAACCAAACTCCAATAGGCTAATCACCAATATCCATTTTACTATAGACGATGATTTCCTATGCAGCATTTTGTAAATTTCCAATTCCGAGACTTGTTCAAAAGAATGAGTGTCTTTTTGCCAAGCTTTTTTTAATAAATCCAACTCTTCCATAATCCTTAAGGATTTAATATCTTTTTTAATTTTCCTTTAATTCTGTTCATTTTAACGCGGGCATTGACTTCACTAATCCCTAAGGTTTCCGATATTTCGGTATAGTCTTTATCTTCCAGATACAAAAACACGAGCGCTTTTTCAATGTCGTTGAGTTGTTGCACGGCTTGGTACATCAACTTGATCTGCTCTTCTTCTTCGTGATTGTAATCTTCCTGAGATAGAAAGTGTTTCTGTCCTTCATAAGTTACGGTAGAAACGGTTCGGGTGCTTTTGCGGTACAATGTAATCGCAGTGTTCAAAGCCACTCTGTAAGCCCAAGTGGAAAACTTTGATTCGCCTCTAAACTTGGGAAAGGCTTTCCACAATTGTATGGTGATTTCCTGAAACAAATCATTGTGTGCATCTTCACCATTGGTGTACAACCGACATATCTTGTGAATGATATTCTGGTTTTCCTTAAGTTGCTTTACAAATGATTTTTCTAAATCGTCACTCATAGCCCGTTAGTAGTGTAATCCTTAAATTTGTTACACTTCGTAAAGCTACAATTTTTCGGTTTGCGGTTCAAGTTTTTAATTTGCCTATCTTTGCCCCGTAAAATACAACCCTTACTATGGAAATAGGCCACTACAATACACTGACTATCGCGCGCGAAACTAAAATCGGACTTTATTTAACGGACGGTACCACCGATGTGTTATTGCCTTTAAAATATGTGCCTAAGCAATATGCGATAGGCGATGAGATCATCGTTTTTGTGTATTTAGATCACGAAGAAAGACCGGTGGCTACCTCTTTGGAACCGTATATTTTATTGGATGAATTTGGTTTGTTGCGCGTGAATTATGTGAATCAGTTTGGGGCGTTCCTCGATTGGGGTTTGGAGAAAGATATTTTTGTGCCATTCAAAGAGCAAGCGCGTCCCATGGAAAAAGGGAAACGCTACTTGGTGTATGCTTATATGGACGAAAAAACCAACCGTATTGTAGCTTCCAGTAAAACCAATCAGTTTTTGAATAATGAAAACTTAACGGTAGCCGTGGGCGATGAAGTGGATTTGATTATTTCTCATATTACAGAGGTTGGTATCAACGTTATCATCAACGATCAACACAAAGGTTTGTTATACAAAGATGAAGTGTACGACGATATAAAACCCGGTGATCGTATGATTGGCTATATCAAAAACATCCGACCGGATCATAAAATTGATGTCACGCTGCAAAAATTCGGCTATAGCAAAGTAGAACCTAACGCCGAAAAAATTCTGAATGAACTCCGTGCCGGCAGAGGTTTTCTTCGTTTAAACGATAACAGTCACCCCGAAGACATCAAGACCGTTTTAAAAATGAGTAAGAAGACTTTTAAAAAAGCCATTGGAGCATTATATAAAGACAAGCTCATCGAAATTAAAGACGACGGCATTTACTTGGTCAAAGAATAATTTTATTCTCCGGTATAGGGTAATTCCGGTACTAAAGTCGGTTCCGGTTTTTTCTTTAAAAAGAATTCATTCGCCATGCGCAACGTCTCGTAAGGACGATTCGAGTATTTATTTCCCAAACAAATGATGGTAATGGTATCTTTTTTAATCGGAACAAAAGAAGTGTTGTTACCGTGCCACCAGCCGTTGTGGTAAATCAGTTTTTCTCCGTTAGCCAAATAGCGCATACGCATTCCTAAACCGTAATCTTTTATAGGTTTGGCTACATGGCCGGCACTATAACCAGTGTAAGCTTCTTGCAATAGTTCGGGTTTGATAAAATCAGGAGAATAAGTTGCCAAATCAAATTTCACCAAATCTCTGGGTGTAGAATAAATGTTTTTATCGCCATACAAACGGTCGTATTGATCCCACGGAAAAATATTGTTGCCGCGATACGACTTGCATACAGTATCTCTGTCGGTGTCGTAATTGAATACAAAAGTATTTTTCATGCCCAAAGGCTTAAAAATCAATTCCTGCATGGCATCACGGTAATTTAAACCGGTAGCTTTTTCAATGATTAAGGCTAAAATAACGTAGTTGGTATTACAGTAATCAAAGCGTGTATTGTCGTTGAAAACCAATCTGAATTTATGCTTCACCAACAGTTCATAAACATCTTGGTTAGACAATACTTTTTTGCGATCCCAACTTTTTTTCAATAGTCCGGGAAAGTTAGAGTAATGTTGCAAACCGCTGCGGTGGTTCAGTAAAGTTCTGATGGTGGTGTTTTTGTAAGGAAATCTCGGAAGCCAATCGGTTACTTTTTGGTCCAACATGATATTGTCTTCCTGTACCAATTTTAAAATAGCCGTGGCCGTCAATATTTTACTGACCGAAGCTAGGTGAATCGCGGTATTCGCGTCGACTTTCTTTCCGGTTTTGATATTGGATAATCCTTTGTAATCTTCGTATAGAATACGACCATTTTTGGCTACCAAAAAGCTGCCGCTGTAAAAAGGCGAATTGATGAACTTATTGTAAAACGAGTCGATTTTTGGTTTCTTTTCCAAAATGTATGCTTCCGAAACGCTTCCGAATTTAACCGGAAACGGAATGGTGATTAAAGTGCTGTCGCTATTGCTGTTCGCATCATAATTACCATTGCGCTCTCCGCCAACAGGTCCGGAAAAGTACAATAGAGAAGAAAGGAAAAAACCGACGAGCGTAATCTTCATGATTTTAAAATGATTGCAATAATACCAATATTTAATCGAAATTAAAACCTTTTATTTCCTAATAGATGTTAAATATTGGCAGGATATTCCAACAAAAAACCGCCTCATGGGCGGCTTTAAGGAATTAGATTTTAACCTTAATCGGTAACATGTAGAGTGTTCTAACCGGTTTGTCGTTTTGGTATCCCGGTTCCCATTTGGTTTTGAGCGATTTTAAAACACGAATGGCTTCTCTCTCTAAATCTTTATCGGTGCTTCGTAACGCGCGAATATCTGTCATGCTCCCGTCTTTTTCAATCACAAATGCCATCACAACACTCATGGTGATTTGACTGTCTTCTTCCATTTCAGGACGGTTGATATTGTTGCTTACATATCTGTAAAAACGATCCATACCACCCGGAAATAATGGGAGTTTGTCGAGTTTGTTTGTGGTGACAGGATCGCTAATGCCAGGTGTACTTTCGCCATCGTTACCGTTATCACCGCCACCATTGTTGCCGACATCAGTCAGCGTTCCGGTTCCGGTTCCGTTGTTGGCCGGTGGTGTTTCGCGAATTTCCTGGTTGGTTTGAACATCCGGAATGGCATCATTGGTTTGAGCCACTACCATGCGAGACAAATCTTGTGGTTCAACTTCTGAAATCTCTTGCGGTGCTGCTGCAGCACTTTCCTCCTTTTGCTGTTCCTTAATCGGATCCATATCGACCGGAACAATACGCTCGTTCTCAATGATGGGAAATTGGCAAATTACCCCAGGGTCATCAAATGAGGTCAACATAAAGCCGCCACCAATCAAGGACAACATAAAAGTAATGCCTCCGATAAAAGCAATCAATGAGGTTTTGGTGTTTTCTTGACGCAATTGGTAAGCGCCGTAGGCTTTGTTTTTGCCTTCAAAAACCAGATCTATCCAGTTTTTTTCATAAATACTAACGTGTGACATAATGAATTGTTTTGAGTTAAGTATCTATGTTACATAAGCAGTGAATTTAATAGTATAACGACAGAAATGTTAAAAATGTATAAAAACTTTTAACTATTTTCTTAATAGAGTGAAAATTCCTTGAAAAGGTTGGGAAGTGATGTGGAATTTTACAATCGAAAGTTATTTTTTACTTTCAATGATTTCTGCCAAAAGTTTCTTGGCGCGAAGCAATTTGATTTTGACATTGCTTAGTGGTTCATTCAATTGTTCTGAGATTTCCTGATAACTCATCTCTTGAAAGTAACGCAATTGAATCACTTCTTGGTAGTGTGGTTTCAATTCTTTGATGAATTGGAGTAGGCGAGACAGGTTTTGTTCGGTAATTAATTCGTCTTCTGCCGAAGGCGAACTGTCGGCTACATTATAGGCTTGCTGGTCTTCCTCGTCAGTTATCTCCACAAATACAGTCGACTTTTTCTTGCGCAACATATCTATGTGTACATTTTTGGCAATGGCAATCAACCAAGTGTTGAATTGAAATTCGGGATTGTAAGTCGCAATTTTGTCAAAAGCTTTCGAGAAAGTTTCTATGGTAATGTCTTCTGAATCGGTTTCGTTTTCAGTGCGTTTGAGCATAAAGCCATACACTTCGTTCCAGTAACGGTCGAGCAAAAAGGTAAAGGCCACTTGGTCTCCTTTTTTAGCTTTCTCTATGTATTTTTTTATTTCCAATGTACCGGTTTAGAAAACGTATTGGTGATAAAAACATTCAGTTGCGTAAAAATCAAAACAATTTCGATAATCGGAAACCAATACATCACGTCTTTTTCTTTGAGTTTACCGGCCGCAAAGCCTAATGTTAACCAAGCAAACAAATAGCGGAAACCGATAATGCTCACTACTGCAATCCATTGGTATTGAAACGCCAATAAAACTATCGGCAACAGTATGAATAGCAACTGCGACAAGTAAAACAAGCCTAACTGATTGCGGTCAAACAATTTGTAATGTTTGGCAGTCGATACATGACGTCGTTTTTGGGTAAACCAATCTTTAAAACGGGTTTTAGGTGTCGAATAGGTAAAACTATCCGGTATGTAACAAATGGTCGTATTGTCTCCGTTCGCTGCTTGATTGATGAATAAATCATCATCGCCGGAACGGATTTTCATGTGATCCATAAAGCCGCGTACTTTAAAAAACTCTTCGCGTTTGTAAGCCATATTGCGACCAATTCCCATGTAAGGTTTGCCGATTTTAGCCCAAGAGAAATATTGCGTAGCGGTCAGTAAAGTTTCGAAACGGATGATTTTATTCAAGAACGAATTGCTGATTTTTTCATAAGCACCATAACCCAAAACAATGTTCTTTTGTTGCGTAAATTGCGCACTCATTGCGGTAATCCAATTTTTTGAAGTCGGATAACAATCGGCGTCAGTAAACAACAAGTATTCGTACTTAGCGGCTTTGATACCTAAGGTTAAGGCGAATTTTTTGTTACCCCAAAAGGCTTCGTTGTTTTCCACTTTAACCAACTTGATGTTGGGATATTGCTTTTCAAATTCTTCAAAAATTTCCAGAGTGTTATCACTGGAAGCATCGTCAATCAATACGATTTCAAATGTGTGGTAATCTTGTTCGGCCAAAAGCGGCACAAATTTTTTGACGTTTTCTTCTTCGTTTTTGGCGCAAACAATAACAGAAATCGGCACTCTTTTCGGAGTTACGGTTTGCGGTTTGGCAAATGAAAATTTACCGAATACCACAATGTAATACAAAAATTGAATAACAACTACGGCGATGAATACACAGAAAACTATTAATAACATGGTGTTCTTTTATCTTTTAAAAAGGACTGCAAATGTAGGTATTCTGCAACCAATAATCAAACGAATTTTAACAAATTCCTATCGGTTGTTTTTCATGGCTTCTGCAATAGCAATAGCTTGATTTTCCTTGGTTTTTTCGAGCTCTTCGATGATGTTTTTGTAGTTTTTGTCATCCCGATTTTGAGACAATTTCTTTTGGGCTTCGAGGCTCGTAATTTCAATTTCAAAGGCTACGATGCCGTGTGCTTCCCGCATTGTTTTTTCGGATAAGTTTTCCACTCGAACCGGGGTTTCCGATTTAGCCTCGTATTTATCGACTAATTTCTTGAGAAAATCTAAGGCTTCTTCATGATTGTAAACGCGTACTTTACCGTAAACGTGTACCGCCAAATAATTCCATGTCGGTACATTTTCATGATCGTACCAAGACGATGAAATATAAGTATGCGCACCCGAAAAAATAGCCAATACTTCGTCATTATCAT
>JBEBBH010000341.1:0-5805 GCA_041158485.1 Bacteroidota bacterium
AATTCGGCTAAAGCATCACCAACTTTTTGATCTTCTTTTAAATAGTTAGGAAAGTTGGCTAAAATGCGGCCGGCCAGTGAAATATCTCTTAATTCAATATCAATGTTTGCCGGAGCGGTAAAGGCTTGTACTATAGGCAAAAACGAATGGGTAGCCAGCATAGGCGCTTCATCCGTTAAAGTGTAGTGGATTTTAGATTTTTGTGTCATTATTAAGGTTTTTATTCGTATTGTTTGTTCGCATAATGTTGCGTCAAATCCCTCATTTTGAAGCAAGCAAATATAAAGAAATCAGCGCGAAGGTTTTACGAAATCGATTGAATTATCAAATTGACAATTAAAGAGGAAAAAAATGGCGAATTGTCAAAATATGGCGTTTAAATTTTCGGGAATAAAAAAAGTCCCGATAAAATCGAGACTTTTTTTATGAGCACAAAGCGAAAAATTATCTTCTTCTTTCTTTGATTTTTGCTTTTTTACCGGTAAGTTCTCTAAAGTAGTAGATACGAGCTCTTCTAACTTTACCTCTTTGGTTCACTTCAATTTTTTGTAATGCCGGCATGTTTACAGGGAAGATACGCTCTACACCTACAGCACCTGACATTTTACGGATGGTGAATGTTTCAGTCAATCCGGCTCCTTTTCTTTGGATAACTACTCCTTTGAAAAACTGAGTTCTTGTTTTTTCACCCTCTTTAATTTCGTAGTATACCGTGATAGTATCACCGGCACCGAATTCAGGGAAATCTTTTTTTGTTGACAATTCGTTATTAACGAAATCTACTAAATTTGCCATTTTTGTTATTATTATGGTTTAAAATCTGAGCAACATTCACGGTTCTCGCCAGAGGTTGGTCAAATGTGGGTGCAAATATAAAAAGAATTGTGACTCGAGCAAAACAAATTTCAATTTGTTTTGGGACTGGCGAAGCAATTGTGAATTATGAATTATGAATTTTTTTAAAGGATTTTCAAAACTGTAAAAAATTAAAATTCAATAATTTAAATAAAAAAAACCATTCATCATTCACAATTTATCATTCACAATTCATCATTCACCATTTTCCAAAAGGTCCGGTCGTCTGTTTTTAGTGTGTTCGTAAGCTTTGTCTTCGCGCCATTGTTCTATTTTGGCAAAATGACCGCTGGTGAGCACTTCAGGAACTTTCCATCCTTTGTATTCTGCCGGACGCGTGTAAATCGGACCGGAGAGTAAATTGTCTTGGAAACTGTCGGTCAACGCCGAGGTCTCATCGCTTAAAACACCCGGAATCAAACGAATTAAGGCATCGCACAATACTATAGCGCCAATTTCTCCGCCGGAAAGCACATAATCGCCTATCGAAATTTCTTTGGTAATAAAATGGTCGCGCACTCTTTGATCTACGCCTTTGTAATGGCCGCAAAGGATGATGATGTTCTCGTACATCGACATGGTGTTGGCCATTTTTTGGTTCAAGGTTTCACCGTCGGGCGACATATAAATGATTTCGTCGTACTCGCGTTGGCTTTTCAAATGCGTAATGCAATCGTCTATCGGTTGGATCATCATGACCATGCCGGCACCGCCGCCAAATTGGTAATCATCAACACTTTTTTGCTTGTTGGTGGTGTAATCTCTCAAATTGTGAAAATGCACTTCTACCAATCCTTTTTCGATGGCGCGTTTCATAATGGAAGCCTCAAAAGGGCTTCGCATTAATTCGGGTAGTATGGTTATAATGTCGATTCTCATAGGAATAATTAATGCGCAAAGATAGGTATAATGAGTTGTTGATAAAATAAACGGCATTCAAATTGAACTTTTTCTATATTCGCAACAAACGCAGAATAATATGGACGTAAAGGAGAATATCGATTTCGGAAAAGGTTTTATCAGTGGTTACACTTCAATTTTTTTAGGTGTTTTATCGTTTTTAGGTGTTTTTTGTTTTAAATATCCTGAATGGCTGACCACTCCGGAGTTCAGAGAGGTTTATACGGGAGAATCGATGAAGGTATTGCTTACGGCAGCTATCATTGCATCTTTCTTTTTCGGATTGATTAGTTTCATGGTGAGTAAGCAAAAGAAGTTTGCTTTGATAGGAATGGTTTTTTGCACTTTGGCTATTGTTTTGGGCGGATTTAATGTCGCTCCCAGCGCTGTTGGTGCTACCAAATGGCATTTGGGACTAGACTGGTTGTTGTTGGATTTGCTATTGATGGCTATTATTTTTATTCCTATTGAGATGGTTTTTCCCAAGCGTAAGTCGCAAAAAACATTTCACGAAGAGTGGCGAACCGATTTGGTTTATTTTGTGGTGAGCCATTTGTTGATACAATTTTTCGGAGCTATAACACAGCAACCAGCTAAATTATTTTTCGGTTGGATGGGATTGGCAGATTTGCAAAATTGGGTACAAAATTTACCTTTTCTGATTGAGTTGTTCATGGCTTTTTTTATAGCCGATTTATTTCAGTATTGGACGCATCGCTTTTTCCACAGTCATCATTTTTTATGGCGATTTCATTCCATTCACCATTCTACAGAAAATATGGATTGGTTGGCCGGTTCCCGAACGCATTTTATAGATATTTTTGTAACGCGTTCTATGGCATTTATACCGCTTTATGTGTTTGGTTTTTCATCAATTACTTTCAACGTTTATGTTGTTTTTATGGCCATTCACGCAGTGTTGATTCATGCCAATACCCGAATTAATTTTGGTTTCTTCAAGTATATTTTGGCAACACCTCAATACCATCATTGGCACCATTGTAAAGATTCGGAGCATTACGGAAAAAATTTTGCTACCATTTTCCCTTTCATCGATAAGTTGTTTGGAACTTACTATTTGCCCGGAGAGGAATGGCCAAAAGACACCGGTTTGTTGGAAGCCAATTATCCGAAAGGGTATTTGAAACAAGCGGTTTACCCATTTACCAAGAGTCCGTTTGACAGCGATTTGAATATGGAGGAATATTCCAAGCGATAACTACTTCTTGTAAGCCGAAATCGCATACACCATCGGGATTTTGTTGCCAAAAGCTTGAATTCTGTATTTTCCTTTTTCAAACTCTTCAGTTTGATTGAAACAGCTGTAAGGTGAATAATCATATTCGTTAAAGCGTTTGATTTCGAGTCCCGAATCAATCAAGGCGTTCAGGATTTCGCTTATCGGATGGTTCCAAGTAATTGTTTTGTTTTCAATCGGCGCTTCTCGGTCGGCATAAGTTCCGGTTTCGGCCTCTACAATAGGAGCTACGTTGAAATAATCGTAAAACACCGTTGTAAAATCGTTGTCGTACATCCAAACCACCGGATGAAAATCGGCCATAATCAATTGTCCGTTCGGCTTTAAAAAATGAGCGACAACGCCAGCCCATCTTTCCAAATCGGGAAACCATCCGATGGTGCCGTAACTGGTAAAAACGAGGTCGAATTTTTCATCGATTAATTTCGGTGCCTCATAAATATCGCAACATACAAAGGTGGCTTCCAGGTTTAATTTTTCGGCCAATTCTTGTGCTCTTTGAATGGCTTTGTCAGACAAATCAACACCGGTAACTTTTGCGCCCATGCGCGCTAAGGACAGACTGTCTTGCCCGAAATGACACTGCAAATGCAATATTTTTTTACCGGAGACATCGCCTAACAATGGTACTTCAATGTCATTTAAGGTTGATTTTCCTTGTAAAAACGCTTCCATATCATAAAAAGTGGAAGCCATGTGAACATCGACTTTGTCATTCCAAGTAGCTTTATTCAGTTTTATGTAATCGGATGCGTCTTTCATCTTTATTCTCTTTACTTTATTTACTTTTTAAACCCCAAATTGTCTCAAATGATGATCAATATGATTCCACATCAATTTGTTCCAATCTTCCTCTGACATTGGCCCCCAAAACGGATGTACTTTGAGTGCAATGGCTTCCGGACCTTCGGCAAACCTGGAGAAGTTGCGGATGAATTCCTTTTGAGCAGTTTCAAAATCGTATTGTTCGGTAAATATAAATTCTTTAGCTGTTGGACTGTTTTTTTGGAATTCGTTGTTGAAGACCTTGTTCTTGAGCAGGCGACCCAACAATCTCAAAAAGAAGTTGACTTTAATTTTATTTTCTCCAAAAGCGACTATGATGGCTTCGTTGCAATGCTTGAACATTTGATCAACCGTCATTTTTCCCCACAAAGCCTTGCTGTCAGGAGTGAGTTGGTTGATTCTGGAAATGATAGCATCATTGTCGGCTTTGGAATAAATTGAACTCATGGTTTTGGTTTTAGGTTACCAAATTTACAAGATATTGTAGTAACTTTGCACTTCATTTTTAATAAATACAGTCATGGAAAACGGAATATACGCTAAATTCAACACCACCAAAGGGACGATTTTAGTAAAACTAACACACGATTTAACACCGGGAACTGTCGGGAATTTTGTTGGCTTAGCCGAAGGACAATTGGAAAACTCCGCAAAACCAATGGGTAAAGCTTACTACGACGGATTGAAATTCCACCGCGTAATCCCCGATTTTATGATTCAGGGCGGTTGTCCGCAAGGTATCGGAACCGGTGGTCCGGGTTATAACTTCGACGATGAGTTTCACGTAGATTTGCGTCACGATAAGCCGGGCGTTTTGTCTATGGCTAATGCCGGTCCTGGAACTAATGGCTCTCAGTTTTTCATCACGCACGTACCAACGACTTGGTTGGATGACAAACACACGGTTTTCGGTCATGTAGTAGAAGGACAAGATATCGTAAACGAAATTGCACAAGGCGACATCATCGAGAGTTTGGAAATCGTTAGAGTAGGAGCCGAAGCCCAAAAATGGAATGCCATTGAAGCGTTCCGAACTTTTGAAGGTTCTCGTCAGCAAAGAATAGAAGAAGCCAAAAAAGCTGCTGAAGCTGCTATGGAAAAGTTAGCCGCCGGGTTTGAAAAAACCGAAAGTGGTTTGCGTTACCAAATCATTCAAAAAGGAAACGGTAAAAAAGCAGAAGCCGGTAAAACGGTTTCAGTTCACTACACCGGTCAGTTAGAAAACGGTAAGACATTCGATTCGTCTTATCCGCGTAAAAAGCCAATCGAATTTCCTTTAGGCAAAGGCCATGTGATTGAAGGCTGGGACGAAGGTATTGCTTTGTTACAAGTTGGCGATAAAGCCCGATTTGTAATTCCGTCTTACTTAGGATACGGTTCACGCGGTGCCGGAGGTGTAATTCCGCCGGATGCTACCTTAATTTTCGATGTAGAATTAATGGACGTTAAAGGATAAATAAACTTAAGTTTTGATTAAATGAAAATCCCAATCTTTCACGGTTGGGATTTTTTAGTACATTTACCTTAACCAATAAATACTAAAATATGAAATACAAACTACTTGCCTTGTCGGTTGTAGCAGCGGTGTTATATTCCTGCTCTTCTAAATCGAGTATTCCAACGGCAGAAGTGCCCAAAGAAAAGGTTTTATCGCCCGAATTAGCTGAAGGGAAATCACTTTATGAAAACAGTTGTGGTCGTTGTCACCAACTATACAATGCCAAAGATTATTCTGCTGAACAATGGAAACCGATAGTAGATCGAATGCAAAAGAAAGCGCGTTTAGACGACGCCCAAGGATTGAAGATTTATAATTATTTGACCATGAACTAACCCAAAAGCACTCAACTGAGTGCTTTTTTAGCCTAAAAAAGTATGGAGAACCCTTTAACTTGGACAGATTTTGAAAAAGTAGAAATGCGTATCGGAACCATAATGGAAGCCAATGATTTTCCCGAGGCACGAAAACCGGCTTACCAATTGTTGATTGATTTTGGTGCTGAAAT
>JBEBBH010000342.1:0-6043 GCA_041158485.1 Bacteroidota bacterium
TCGTACTGCAATACATTCGGTTGGATTTCGATTTTTTCCAAATGCCTAACATACGGTGGATTAGATACGATGATATCAAAAGATTCTCCCAAATCTTCAGTTGATAAAATATCTTGCAACCTAAAATGAACATCAACCTGATTCAACTCCGCATTCTTCATAGCCAATGCCAATGCCTTTTCAGAAACATCAATGGCAGAAACCTCCGCTTCGGGTAAATTTTGCTTCAACGCAATCGGAATACAACCACTACCGGTACCGATATCAAGAATACGAACTTTTCCCTCTTCCCTTTTCCCTTTTTCCTCTTCAAGAATCAACGCAACCAACTCTTCCGTCTCCGGTCTCGGTATCAACACATTTTCATTCACCAAAAACGGTAAGCCGTAAAACTCCGTTTCGCCTAATATATATTGAATCGGTTTTTGCTTTTTCAGTTCCGCCATAGCACTTTCCCAACGCAACAACTGCAAAGCATCCATTTCCATTTCGGGTTCCAAAGCCAAATCGATTCGCTTTTTGCGGTGGAAACTTTCCAATATCAAGTAAAAGAAACTTTCAATCTCCTTTACGTCATATAAAGAAGAAAGTTCGTTAAGGAAAGTGGTTTTATAGTTTTTGAGCAACATGGGATTTCGTATTTATTTTTTTGGATTCAATGTTGTAATCATCCAAACCGGACAAGTAGAATGACCTGTATTGCCCAAAGGTTCACAAAGGTATTCAAAACCAGATTTTTGATACAAATGTTGGGCAGCTTTCATTTCGGGTAGGGTTTCGAGATAACATTTTTCATAGCCGAATTCATTTGCTTGAGCCAAACAAAGTTGAATCATTTGAAAACCCAAACCTTTACCTCGGGCTTCGGGTAAGAAATACATTTTTTGCAATTCGCAAATGTTCTCGGTTGAATTGTCAAGCTGACTAATTCCGCCGCCGCCAATAATTTTGCCTTCGTGTTCTACCACAAAATAAACAGCGCGCGGTTGGTTGTAAGTTTCGAACATAAAATCGAGTTGCACATCAGCAAAAGCGGTTCCGGTTTTCGGAAACTGATCTGCGATAAAAACCGCTCGGATAACCGCGGCAATTTGCGCATTATCATGCGGTTGGATTTCGCGAATTATAAAGTCACTCATTCTAAAAGTAATGTCTTATTTTTGTGTGGTGAAGATACATGAAAAATACCTGTCGCGCTGTATCCAATTGGCCAAAAATGGTTTGGGTACCACCTATCCTAATCCGCTTGTAGGCAGTGTTATTGTACACAACGGCAAGATTATAGGCGAAGGCTGGCACCGAAAAGCAGGCGAACCTCATGCAGAAGTACATGCTGTTAATTCAGTAAAAGACCCATCGCTTCTAAAAGAATCTACCATTTATGTTTCGTTAGAACCTTGCAGTCATTTTGGCAAAACGCCACCTTGTTGTGACTTAATTATAGCCCACAAAATTCCGAAAGTAGTTGTTGGTACCATCGATCCTTTCAGCAAAGTAGCCGGAACCGGTATTCAACGGTTAAAAGACAACGGCTGCGAAGTTACCGTTGGTGTTTTGGAAAAAGAATGCCTTGAATTGAACAAACGCTTTTTCACCTTCCATAATAAAAAACGACCGTACATAATTTTAAAATGGGCTGAAAGTAAAGATGGTTTTATCGCTCCTTTAACTAAAGACACCAAAACACCGGTTTGGATTTCCAATGAATATTCCAGACAATTAGTACACCAATGGCGCGCGGAAGAGCAAGCTATTTTAGTGGGCACCCAAACGGTTTTAGACGATAACCCCAAGTTGGATGTACGTGATTGGACCGGAAAAAATCCGACGCGAATCGTTTTAGACCGTCACGGAAAAATCGACTCAAACTACTTTGTAAATGACGGCAAAACCGAAACAGTGGTGATTACCGAACAAGAAAATTTAATGGTAGGCGAAAATATTAACGTAGAAATTATTACATTTGATAATCAACTGTCGCAAAAAATAGTTGACATGGTTTACCGATTGGGATTGCAATCCATCATCATAGAAGGCGGAAGACAAACACTGCAAACGTTCATTGATGACCGTCTTTGGGACGAAGCCAGGGTTTTTGTAAGTGATACAATCTTGGAAAAAGGCATTCCGGCACCGCAACTGAATCGCATCGGGAAAACCACAAAAATAAAAACTGACCAACTAACTATAATTTTGAACCATGATTAACACTATCATTTTTGATTTTGGCGATGTTTTCATCGATTTAGAAAAAGAAAAATCCATTGAAGCGTTCAAAAAATTAGGATTAGATGGTCCAAACGAAGTGTTATTAGCTCAAAACGATTTGTTTGAAAAAGGCAAAATCACCGAACTCGAGTTCATAGAAAGTTTTCAAAAATTCATTCCGAACGCTTCTATACAAGAAATCATACAGGCATGGAATTCACTCATAGGCGATTTTCCGTTGCATCGATTGGAATTCTTGCAAATGCTGTCCAACAAATACCGTTTGTTTTTGTTAACCAATACCGATTCAATTCACATCAGTCGTTTTGAACATAAAGTCGGCATGTCCTTTTACACCGATTTTTACCGTTGCTTTGAAAAAGTGTATTACTCCTATGAAATGGGCATGCGAAAACCCGAACCGGAAATTTTCACTACTATTCTCAACAAACACGATTTGTCGCCCAAAAGAACATTATTTATAGACGACAAAAAAGACAATACCGACATCGCCGAAAGTTTAGGATTACACGTTTGGAACCTACAACCCGGTGTGGATGATGTGGTAAACCTATTTGAACAAAAACATTTGCCGTTTTAACGTTCATTATTCCCCATTTCAAGTTCCGTTTCATTGAAAGACACCTACCAAACCTTAGCAGCACCGGCGCCGGAAATACTGTACAAAGAAAAAAACAGCAAGTTTTACGGTTATGCTTTTCCGGTTACTTCCGAGGAGGAAATCAAAATACACTTAGAACAATTACGCAAACAACACTACGGCGCAGTGCATTTCTGTTATGCTTTCCAACTAGGCACAGATATGATATACTACAGAGCCAATGACGACGGCGAACCCAGCAATTCAGCCGGCATGCCTATATACGGTCAAATTCAATCATTCGGATTAACCAATGTGTTGGTTATTGTAGTTCGGTTTTTCGGTGGTGTTAAATTAGGTGTTGGCGGTTTAATTTCAGCCTACAGAACAGCCGCGCAAATGGTACTGCAAGAAGCCGAAATCGTCGAAAAAACAATAGACATTTATTATAAGGTATCTTTTGATTACAAAAACATGAACAAAGTGATGCGCATCATTAAAGAGAACAATTTAGATATTGTAGCGCAAAGAATGAATGAAAGTTGCGAAATTGACCTCGCTACCCGAAAAAAAAATGCCGAAAAAATATTCGACATTTTTAATCATTTGTTTGAAATTGAGATTGAAAAAATTTAACTATTCATCACATCTAAAATATATTGCGGCGGCGGAATAGCTTTTCCTAATTTTACATCCACAAAAACCAATATGAAATGTGCAGTTGTTAATAACTCGTCGTTTTCATTGCGAATTTCGCAATCAAATTCTATCTTGACTGAAGATTGACTTTTGAACTTGGTTATCACTGTAAGTAAGTCGTCATAACGCGCTGGCTTTTTGTAATTTATCGTCATCGACACTATGGGAAGCGCAATACCGCTCTCTTCAAGCGATTTATATGAAACCCCTTTATTTCTAAGCCATTCCACGCGTCCCATCTCAAAATACGGCACATAATTCCCGTGGTAAACTACACTCATTTGATCGGTTTCGGAATAACGAACCCTAACTTGAATCTGATGTTCTTTCATCTGTTTTTTTTGCTTTTAATCTATTTTCAAAATTCTCTTTACAACAATATTTTTAAAAAATCAATACTGCATAAATTTTTTTTAACGAATTTTATTCACATATTTGTTATCCCAAAATTAAGATGATAATCGCTATCATTTTTTGTTGAAAAACCTAACAATAATTACAATAATTTTATTCAGAATATGAGCAAAACTGCGCAATCGGTATGGGAAAACTGTCTTGAGTTCATAAAAGACAACATTCAGGAACAAGCTTTCAAAACTTGGTTCGAGCCGATTAAGTCAGTGGAGCTTACTGATAATGCTTTGTACATACAAGTACCCAGCAAATTCTTTTATGAATGGCTCGAAGAGCATTACGTAAAATTATTGAAAGTAGCGTTAACCAAAGAACTCGGAAAAAACGCAAAGTTACTCTATAAAATCAAAATGGAAAACACTTATGGCAACAAACAACCGTTTACGGAACAATTGCCAAGTGCACACCGTAGCCCCATAAAATCGCAAGATGTTGACGCTCCGTTTAAAAACCTGAATCCCGAACTGAAAAATCCTTTCGTTATTCCGGGTATCAGAAACTTAAAAATCGAGTCGCAACTCAATCCTAACTACAGCTTCGATAATTTCTTAGAAGGTGATTCCAATCGTTTGGCGCGCTCTGCCGGTATGGCTGTTGCCAACAAACCAGGCGGAACTTCATTCAATCCGTTGTTAATATTTGGTGGTGTTGGTTTAGGAAAAACACACTTAGCGCATGCTATAGGTGTCGAAATTAAGGATAAATATCCCGAAAAAACTGTGTTGTACATTTCTGCGGAAGTGTTCACCCAACAATACATCGACTCGGTAAAGAAAAACAACCGAAACGATTTCATTCATTTTTACCAATTAATTGATGTACTAATTATAGATGACGTTCAATTCCTTTCCGGAAAATCAGGAACACAGGATGTTTTCTTCCACATCTTTAATTACCTACACCAAAACGGCAAACAGGTTATCTTAACCTCCGACAAAGCACCGGTTGACATGCAAGACATCGAACAACGTTTGTTGTCGCGTTTCAAATGGGGATTGTCGGCCGAATTGCACCAACCCGATTACGAAACCCGTATTTCTATCTTGAAAAACATTTTGTACCGAGATGGCGTAGAAATGCCGGAAGAAATTGTAGAATACGTGGCGCGCAACATCAAATCAAATGTTCGTGAGTTAGAAGGTGCCATCATTTCTTTGATTGCTCAGTCTTCTTTCAACAAAAAAGAAGTGACTTTGGATTTGGCCAAAAGCGTGGTAGAGAAATTCGTGAAAAACGTAAAACGTGAGATCTCCATCGATTACATTCAAAAAGTAGTTTCTGATTATTTCCAATTGGATGTAGATACGTTACAATCCAAAACCAGAAAACGTCACGTAGTGCAAGCCCGTCAATTGGCGATGTTCTTTGCTAAGAAATTCACCAAATCGTCTTTGGCCAACATCGGTTCACAAATTGGCGATCGCGATCACGCTACCGTATTACACGCTTGTAAAACAGTGGACAACTTAGTCGCCACCGACAAACAATTCAAGAAATTCGTAGAAGACATTCATAAAAAATTATCGTTGTAATACGGTTTCATCCGAATTATAACTTACAATTAAACGATATGCCCGTTAAGATTTTAATGGTATGCTTGGGTAATATCTGCCGATCTCCTTTGGCAGAAGGTATACTCGCGTCTAAATTACCTCAGGACAAATTCATCGTCGACTCTGCCGGAACGGGGAACTATCACACAGGCAGACAACCGGACCAACGGTCGATTTTAGTCGCACAAAAAAACGGTTTAGACATTACGCACCAAAAAGCAAGACAATTTTCATCTAAAGACTTTGACGAATTCGATTACATATACGTTATGGACAGTTCCAACTACGACAATGTGATTGAATTAGCCAAAAGCGAGGCCCACAAAGCCAAAGTAGACATGATTCTCAATCATCTATTTCCCGGAGAAAACGTAGACGTCCCTGATCCGTATTACGGATTGCAAAACGGCTTTGATATGGTTTACGAAATGCTGGACGAAACTTGCACCATTTTAGCCCAAAAGCTACAAGAAAAACACGCTTAACGCTAGTCATCTTCTATAAACTAAGCCTTGTACACCCATGAAAACAGACAACCCAAAAGGAAAATTATATTTAATTCCAACCA
>JBEBBH010000343.1:0-3848 GCA_041158485.1 Bacteroidota bacterium
CAAGCTCGATTTTATTAATCCGGAAAGTGCCGAGAAATTTGTAGAAAAAGGCTGGGACGAAGAAAAACAAATGTATTACTACTTGGTGTATTTCAACAAAGAGCAAAAATCCTAAACAAACAATACAAAGCCATCCCTAATTGTTAAAACAATTGGGGATTTTTTTTTGAAAGCTGTTTTATTTCATATCTTTCCCTTTCGATATCGAAAACTATGAAATTGAGGTCCTTGTTTTTCTTACTACTTTGGCTGTGCTTTGCTGTCGCAAATGCTCAAAAAAAAGAGGTACACAGTGGCAACGACTCGACCATAGTGTATAAAAAAATTGAAAACCTGTCGCAAAAAAGCAAGTTCAACCGCTTTATATACAAACTTTTATTCAAATCCAGCCGACAAACTAAAGTCAACACCGGTGCTAAGCGAAGACGGTTTTTAATCAAAAAATCATTCGACCGCAACGAAGGTAAAATCATCCGAAACATCAACATCGAAACCCTAGATCCGTTTGGCTATAGTGTAGACAATTACAAAGACCAGCCTGAAAAAGGCTTTGAAAAATTCGGGAACAGTTTGCACATTAAATCGAAGAACTGGACCATCCGCAACTTATTGCTTTTCAAAAAAAATGAGCCTTTAGACTCATTGATCGTTAAAGAATCGGAGCGTTTGATCCGTAGACAACGTTACACCCGAAGCGTTATTATCAAACCTGTTGAAATTCCGGGTAGTCGCGATTCGGTAGACATTTCGATTCGGGTTTTGGATACTTGGAGTTTGATTCCCAACGGAACTTTGTCGAGTTCGCAAGGCAATTTTGAACTCACCGAACGCAATTTTCTCGGATTGGGACACGAATTCAGAAACGATTATACCCGACGTTTTGATACCGGTAGAGATGCTTATTTGGGCAAGTATTCCATCAATAACATCAAGAACACTTTCATCAATGCTTCGTTGACCTATGAAAATTCATTGAACAATTACACCACCAAAAACGCACGTATTGAAAGGCAATTTTTTTCGCCTTTAACCCGATTGGCCGGCGGTATGTTTTTTGAAAAGCGCTTTTTCATCGACTCTTTGCCCAACAACAGCGGTGTTTTTAACAATCAGAATTTTAAGTTAGACAGTCAGGAATACTGGTTTGGGCATTCATTTAAAATATTCAAAGGGAAGAACGAAGATTTCAGAACTACCAATTTGGTAACCACAATTGGATTTAAAAATGTAAAATACCTTCAAACACCTGAGCCGGTTTATGATCCGACGCGATTTTTTGCCAACGAAAAACTGTACTTGGCCACGATAGGTTTGAACACCCGAAAATTTGCGGAAGACAAGTATTTGTTCAACTTCGGGATTATTGAAGACATTCCGTACGGACAAGTGTATGCCATTACAGGTGGTTTTCAGGAAAAAAACAACATCCAACGGACCTATTTGGGCGGTCGATTTGCTTACGGCGATTATTTTTCGTTTGGGTATTTCAGTACCAATGTCGAATGGGGCAGTTTTTTCAACAATGGCTGTACAGAGGAAACGACTTTCCGAATTGAAGGCAATTACTTTACCAATTTGCTGAACATGGGCGAATGGCGACTGCGTCAATTTGTCAAGCCGACATTAGTCATCGGGAACCATCGAGCACCTATTATCAAAGACCGTTTGCTCATTTCAGACGACAATGGTATCGTTGGATTTAACAATCCGCTCATCAATGGTACTCGGAAATTTTCACTGGCTTTGCAAACCCAAACCTACGCGCCGGGCAATTGGCACGGGTTTCACTTTAGTCCTTTTTACAATATGACTTTCGGTTTTTTAGGCAATGAAAACAATCAGTTTTTAGATAGTCGATTGTACTCCAAATTCTGCATAGGTGTATTGATTAACAACGATTATTTGGTGTTCAACAGTTTTCAAATATCCTTCTCATATTATCCTTCTATTCCTTTTGAAGGCGAGAATTTATACCGAACCAATTCGTTTAAAAACAACGACTTAGCCTTACCGGATTTCCAAATTGGGCAACCGGTAATTGTACCTTACAAATAAAACAGTTTGTATTGTTTTGTCAGTTTTGTCGTGTTTAAGTGATTGACAACCTGCATTTTATCGATTATTTTTTGCTTTTATACAGTAAAAACATAAGTTTAACCTAAAGTAACAAGCTGTTTTTCAGCAAAGTGCAATACTTTAAATCTTATGCTATGAAAACTGACTACACTACATTCGGATTAGAGAAAAAGCACTACCGTTGTACATTGCTAGGACATCGTTATGTGGAAACCAAAAAAATCAACCTGCATTTCAGCGAATACGAGTGTACAGTTTGCAAAACACAAGCCACTAATGACAGTCGCGGCAATAAAATTGTACTCACCACAGAGCTCAAGGAAATAAATGAAACCCTATTTTACCTGAATTTGAAAAAACAATTTCTGAGTCGGTTTTATTTTCCTAAAAAAGAGCGGTAACAAAATCCGATTTCATTCGTCCTACTTTTAAATCAAAAAACTGACCATTGAAATCGACTATCTTATCCATTAAAAATCTGCACAAACGTTACGGCAAAATCCATGCAGTAAATAACGTTTCACTCGACATACAAAAAGGCAATGTTTATGGCATTCTCGGTCCAAACGGCAGTGGTAAATCGACCACTTTAGGGATAGTGCTGAATGTAGTCAACAAAACCTCCGGCGAATACCATTGGTTCGACGGAACGATGGAAACCCACCAAGCCTTAAAAAAAGTAGGGGCTATTATTGAGCGTCCGAACTTTTATCCGTACATGACCGCCAAAGAGAACTTGGAGTTGGTATGTAAAATCAAAGGCATCAATTATTCAAAAATCGAAGAGAAATTAGAAGTTGTAGGTCTGAGCGATCGCAAGGACAGCAAATTCAGAACCTTTTCTTTGGGAATGAAACAGCGCTTAGCCATCGCTTCTGCCTTGTTGAATGATCCCGAAATTCTAATCTTGGACGAACCTACCAATGGTTTGGATCCCCAAGGAATTCATCAAATTCGCGACATCATTAAATTCATCGCCTCGCAAGGCACTACCATTTTATTAGCTTCGCATTTGCTAGACGAAGTAGAAAAAGTGTGCAGTCACGTACTGGTGTTACGCTACGGTGAAATTTTATACAACGGTACCGTTGATGGTATGATTGCCCACGAAGGCTTTTTCGAGCTTCAAGCCGATGACATGGAAAGACTTGTACAAATATTACTCCAACATCCTGATATTGAAAAAACTTCAGAATCGGAAGGTAAAATCACTGCCTATTTTAAAAAAATCGTAGAACCTGCGACATTGAACAAATACTGCTTTGAAAACAACGTGATTTTAAACCATTTGGCATTGAGAAAGTTGAGTTTAGAAGAACAATTTTTAGCCCTAACCCAATAAGACGACTGTAATGAAAAGACTTTTATCCATAGAACTTCAAAAAATCTGGAAAAATAGGGCGAGTAGAATCTTAACGATTACCTATTTTCTGCTATTGACATTTTTATCCTTTATTGCCTCCATCAAGTTTGACATAGGACCAATTCACATTCGATTAGCCGATCAAGGCATTTTTGATTTTCCGTTCATCTGGCATTTTAATTCCTTTATTGCAGCCTTTTTAAAAATCTTTTTAGCCGTCATAATAGTTTCGATGATGGCCAATGAATACAGCTACGGAACCCTGAAACAAAACCTGATTGATGGGATGAGCAAAAAAGAATTCATCATTTCGAAGGTGTACACCATTATAGCGTTTGCGGCAGTATCGACTTTGTTTGTCTTTATTGTTTCGCTGATTTTGGGACTGATTTTTTCTTCGTATGATGAA
>JBEBBH010000344.1:0-3852 GCA_041158485.1 Bacteroidota bacterium
TTACGGTGTTTTGAAGCCTGTAGCAGGTGATAATACTGTGTCATTGGTTCTTGATACTGAAAACTCAACAGCTGTTGAAGGTGTTGATTTCGAAATTGTTGATGGTACTGATGAATTGACTGATGGTGAAACTACTGGTCAATTTACAGTGAAATTTTTAGAAGGTGGTGCTGTTCAGACAGGTAAGATTGCTAAATTCAAAATGTCTTCTTCAACACTTGATAGTGCAACTTTTAACGAAGTTTATACAGTTAATGTTAGCTTGTCTTGTCCAATCAATACCTTTGTTGGTGACTTTGATGCTACATCTTGGTGGTTAGGTAATTCTACTCACACTGTAGTTGAAGGCGCTGCTGCAAATACTATCCAAATTAATGATTTTTGGTCTGATAACGCTGCTGCTCCTAACTTTATCTTGTCATACAATGATGCTTATGTTGTAACTTTTGCTCCACAAAATACTGGTTATTTTGTTGCACAATACAATGGTTACATTTGGGCTAGAATGTCAACAGATGCTACACAAGTATCTTCTTTCAATCCATGTACAAGAACTATGAAGGTTTATGTAAACTATTACATTCCTAATGTTGGTTCTTATGGTAACAAAGAAGAAGTGTTTACCGGAATCTAATCTTTAGATTTTTATAATTAATACAAGAAAAAATCCTAACTTTGTTAGGGTTTTTTTTTATTTAATTTTTTATGCTATGAAAAATACAATTAAAATTGGTTTGTGTCTCTTACTATCTGTCACCTTTGGTTTTTCTCAATCGCAGCAGCAAAGACAAGAGATTATCAAAAATACTGATGTGACTACTCTGAAAGCACTTTCTGAGCAGTTTAACTTTGAATATTTTAAACGAAAGGAACGAATTGAAGCTTATCTGTCTTCTCATCCTTCTGCTAAAAAAGTTTATTATGTTAATGGTGCTAAGAGGGAAATTTATGATGTAATCAATAATTCGGAGGTATTGTACTATTCCACCTCTAATTTTAACGCCGCCAGAACAGCAAGAGCTGACCGTTTGTACTCTGGTGGTGCTTTGGGGTTAAATATCCAAGGTCAAGGTATGTATGCTTATGTCTGGGATGGAGGTTCTGCACGAAATACGCATGTTGAATTTCCTAACAATAAGGTTTTTATATTAGACGGCTCAACTTTTGAAGAACATGCTACTCACGTAACGGGTACAATCGTAGCTCAAGGAATCACTGCTAATTTAAGAGGAGTGGCCTTCAATGCCAGTGCCTATTCATCTGATTGGGATAATGATTATGCAGAAATGACTGATCAGGCTGCTAACGGGATGTTAGTATCAAATCATTCTTATTTTATCGGTGCTGTCCAAAGTACTCCTTGGAATTTTGGCGCCTATGATTCAAGAGCAAGACAACTAGATCAAATTACCTTTGCAGCGCCTTATTACTTACCTGTAACTTCAGCCGGTAATGATCGAAGTGATTATGAAGATGCTATAATTGGTCCTTATTTGGGTCAAAAATTCGGATATAACTTGGTCAGAGGGATGCACAATGCCAAAAATATTATTACGGTTGGTGCTGTTTCACAAGTACTGAATTATGTTGATGAAACTAGTGTAGTAATGTCCTCTTTCAGTAGTTGGGGGCCTTCTGATGATGGTAGAATAAAACCTGACATTGTTACCAAAGGTGTTTCTGTAAGATCTCCAATAGCCTCGTCGGATACTGCTAGTGGTATTTTGCAAGGAACGTCTATGGCATCCCCTGGTATTACAGGTGTTTCATTATTATTACAACAATACTATGAATCTCTATTTGCATCATATATGAGAGCAGCAACGCTCAAAGGTCTTATTTTGCATACTGCTGATGAGGCAGGATACTACACCGGGCCTGATTATGAATATGGTTGGGGATTAGTTAATGCTCAAGCAGCTGCAACTGTAATTCAAAAACACCAACAACAAAATGCGGTTATTTACGAATTGCAATTAGCCACCGGACAAAGTTATACTTTAGATGTTGCTTCAACTGGTACAGCGCCTTTGATGGCTTCTATTTCATGGGCTGATCCTGCTGGTGTTGCCAATACTTCTAATGCTATAGATCCAACAAATCTTAATTTGGTTAACGACTTAGATATAAGAGTAACACAAGGAACTAACACTTACTTTCCTTGGACCTTAAATCCTGCTGCTCCTTCTGATGAACCCTTGAGAACGGCAGATAACTTTAGAGACAACTTTGAAAAAGTTCAAGTTGATAATCCAAGTGGCGTTTATACCATTACGGTTACCCACAAAAACAGCATTTCAAACGGACCTCAAAAATTCTCGTTAATCGTATCCTCAGGTAACAACATTACCCTTTCAAACAATGAGTTCTCTGCCGATAACAGTCAGATTATGGTTTATCCAAACCCGGCAAACTCAGTTTTGAATATCGGTACTAAATCATTGTTGAATTTACAAGAAGTAACGATTAATGATATTGCCGGTAAAGAAGTATATAGAAGACTAAATTCACTTTCTTCAGAAAGTATCGATGTGTCTTCATTGGCTTCAGGAGTTTACTTTGTAACCTTTAAGTCGGACAACGGTGTAACCACCAAAAAGTTCATCAAAGAATAATTTCAATTCACTTTTGATACTTAAAACCATCCTAGATATAGGATGGTTTTTTTATGATTTTATTACCAATACTTTTGTGTATTTTTGTCCCGAAAATTATTCCAATGCGCTATCTTTTATTTATAGTTTTTTTACTTTCAATCCAATCTGTTTCTTCCCAAAGAGACAGAAGTGCTAAGGTTGGTACACTGAATCAAAATGTTAAGCCAAACTCCAGAAGCACATCGGTTAAAGATACCTCCGCCACTAAGGAAGTAAAAAAAGCACCCTATGATTTTTACAGAATTATAAGCCTGCAAAAAGACACTACCTACGTTGATACTTCGCTAACCATCAAAAAGGAGTACGAATACAATTACCTACGTAAAGATATTTTCGGTTTGTTGCCTTTTGCCAATGAAGGTCAAACCTATACCGTTTTAGATTACGGATTGAAAAAATTGGCTGCTTACCCCGAATTGGGTCATTCCGGAAAACATTTTAATTACCTGCAAATAGACGATATCAAATATTATTCTGTTGCTACACCAATAACCGAGTTGTACTTCAAAACCGTGATGGAACAAGGACAATCTGTAGACGCTTTTATTAGTGTAAATACTTCAGAACGCTTCAATATGTCTGTTGCTTTTAAAGGCTTGCGTTCGTTAGGGAAATACATCAACCAATTGTCAAGTACCGGAAATTTCCGCTTCACTACCAGCTACAATACGCTCAATAAAAGGTATTACCTTAATCTGCACTTCACCGGGCAAGATTTTCTAAACGGTGAAAACGGCGGCATTACAACCCTAGAGGATTTTGAAAGTGAAGATGCGGCTTTCCAAAACCGAGCCCGATTGGAAGTATACCTCAAAGATGCCAAGTCATTCATGAAAGGGAAAAGGTATTTCTTCGACCATAATTTCCGAATCAACCCCAAAAAGGGCAACAATAATTTGTACCTGACGCATCAGTTTACCTATGAAACTAAGTTCTTTGAGTACAATCAAAAAACATTGGCTTCAACAGTAGGAAATACACAAATACTGCATTTTGGCGAAGCCTATGTTGCCGGAGGTATCAATGATCAAAGTCGCTACAACCGCATGCACAATAAAGTCGGCGCCATCTATGAGAATGCCGTGTTAGGGAAATTCCAATTCTTCGCCGAAGATTACCGATTCAACTACTTTTACGATAAAGTGCTGATATTGGATTCCGGTATCATTCCCGGTTCTTTAAGCGATGAAATCAA
>JBEBBH010000345.1:0-7410 GCA_041158485.1 Bacteroidota bacterium
ATACTGAAAACCTTTCCGTTTTTACCGGGACGCCGTTGGAAAAAGAAAGGTTTTCCATCGTTAGCTATCGTCAGAAAAAGAGCAATGAGCAGAAATAACGGTAATAAAACCGAGAATCCGATTAAGGCTGCTGTAAAATCGATTATTCTTTTAAAAAAGGACTTATACATACTGCTCCAGTATTTGATATTCTTGCCTGATGGCTTCCCAAACCACCGCTTGTTTGTATCGGGTTTCAATCATCTCACGGGCATTTTTTTTCATAGCGCTGGTTTCTTGCGGATGATGGATAAAAAACTGCATGGCATCAAAAATAGCATTTTCCTCTTTAACCGGAATGATTAAGCCGTTTTTACCCGGAACAATAATTTCATTACATCCGTTAATATTGGTTACTATACCCGGTAAATCTAATGCACCCGCTTGTAACACTACATTGGGAAAACCTTCTCGGTAAGTAGGAAATACCAATGCGTGACTCAAACAAAAATAAGGTCTGACATCTGTTTGAAAACCGGTGGAAATGATATTTGGATTTGAGGTTATTTGCGCTAAAGTGTTGGGCTGTAACGGATCTAAATCGGATTCATAATCACCCACCAACAACAACTTTACAGGATGTTGCTCCTGAGGCAATCGGCAAAACGCTTGTATTAACTCGTTGATTCCCTTGTCTTTCACCAATCTGCCGACAAAAACAAAAACAAAATCTTCGGATTGAATTCCTAATTGCTTTTGCAACTGACTTAAAGTATCTTCTGAAAAATGCTTTCTCGAAAAATATTCGGTATCAATCCCATTGGAACTGCCGTTAGCGATTACTTTTAGTTTGTTGGGCTGGCAAAATCGGCTTTGAATGATAATATCTTTAAGTCCGACCGAATTAGGATACACTTTAGTAGCACAAGCATAAGTAAGTTTCTCCACGGCGTTCAAAATCTTTCGTTTGGTACCGGTTTCCTCCAAGAGTGGTAGTCCGGCAACGGTATGCAATCGGATTTTGACACCGGCCAATTTAGCGGCCAACATCCCAATGGTTCCGGCTTTGGGCGTGTGTGTGTGCACTATAGCAGGTTTAGTCTTTCGAAAGTAAAAATACAATCGAATAAGCGCTTTGAAATCGGCTATTGGCGTTATTTTTCGGGTAAGATGTACATGAAAGGTGGCCACTTTTTCTTTTTCACCTAATCGTTCCAAGTTGTCTTTTTCTGAAGACACCGCTACTACACGGTAAAACTGACTCATATAACGCAACTGTCCGGCGAGCAGTTTTTCCAATGAAATGGGTACGGTAGTAATTCGAACCAGTGTTTTTTTATCCTCCATAGTAATTTACATACCATTTTTGAAAACAATACAAGGTCCAAACCCTGAATGTATTATCTATTTTACCAGTCAAGTGATTTTGCACCAATTGGGTCACAACCGTTGTATTAAATAATCCTTGCTTAGCCAAGAAATCGGAATTTGTGTAACGCAGGAGTTCGTCTTTGAGTTGGCTTTTTAACCAATCTCCAACCGGAACACCAAAACCTTTTTTGGATTTATTTAAAAAATCTTTGGGAAAGTAGTCTTTGAAAGCCTCTTTCAACAAGTGCTTTTTATCCCAACCGTTGATGAGATATTCTTCCGGAAGTTGGTTGGTAAAGTTCCAGATTTCCTTATTCAAAAATGGCGCGCGACATTCCAAGGAAGTCAACATACTGGTTCGGTCTACCTTAACCAACATATCGCCCTCCAGGCTTAAATGCAAGTCAATGTTTCTGAAATCGGTCAGTGTTTTATGGTGATTTCCTATGAGCGATTTGTAATAATGAAGCGGATGACGGACGCTATAAGAAGGATTGAGTATGGACTCCAATTCTGCTTCCTGAAACCCTAATGAAATGATATTGTAATAAAAATCGCCTTGGTAATTGATGGCTTTCAACAAGCGGTTGATTTTAAATCTTTTTCCCCTGTTGTCTTCAGACGTTTTGAGCAAAACATCACCCATTTTCAAGATGCTTTTGTGTAAAGTCTCGGGCATCAACGAAGTATAGCGATGGTTTAGTTTACCCATGTAATATTTGTTGTAACCGCCAAAAACCTCATCACCACCATCGCCTGTTAGGGCAACGGTTACGTATTGTTTGGTTTTATGGGCTACTAAATAAGATGCCAAAGCGGAAGAATCGGCAAACGGTTCATCAAAATTTAAGAGTATTTCAGATAAGTTGCACTCTAAATCCTTTTCGGCTATGATAAACTCATGGTGATTGCTATTGATAAGTTTGGCAACAGCGCGGGATTTCTCAGATTCATCAAAAGATTTTTTATCAAAACCGATGGAAAACGTCTCAATTTTTCGACCGGATTGTTGTGCCAAACACAACGACACTATGGAAGAATCAACACCTCCGGATAGAAAAGTACCCAAAGGCACATCGGATATTGATCGTGACGCTACACTTTCCTGCACCAAATCGTGTGTAAGTTGAATAGCCTCACTTTTTTGTGTTATTTGGTATTGTTTATTCGCTTGCGGAATTGAAAACACTTTGGTTTCCATACTATTGCAATCGATAGCCATATAATGATTGGCCTCTAATTTCTTGATATTTTTGAAAATGGAATAAGGCGCCGGTATGTAGGTCAATTGCAAGTACAAGTTCAAAGCTGTAGTATCAATTTCAGGCTTTGACGGCAATATCTCCAAAATCGATTTAAGCTCGGAAGCCCAAATCAAACTATCCTCCGTTTGACAATAATACAGTGGTTTTTCGCCAAAAAAGTCTCTGGCGATGTATAAAGTATTGGTGGTTTTGTCTAACAAACTGAAAGCAAACATACCGTCTAACATGGAGAAAGCGGCTGTACCGTAGCAGTCGTATAAATTGACTACCACTTCCGTATCACAACTCGTATAAAAAGTGTAGCCTTTACTTTTAAGTTCTTCCCGCAGCGACTTAAAGTTGTAAATCTCACCGTTAAAGACGATGACTTTAGATTGATCGGCATTAAAAATGGGTTGTTTCCCCGAAGTCAAATCGATAATCGAAAGGCGTCTCATGGCCATCCCCAAAGTGGTTCCATTGAAATTTTCCGTAAAAAAACCATCTTCATCCGGACCGCGATGAATAATTTTAGCATTCATTCGCTTTAAAAAGTCGTCCGACTTATAGGTTGATTTCGAGAGAAAACCATTAATTCCGCACATACTAACTCCTTTTTATCTCAGTTGATTATATATTTCTTCGTAGGCCTGAACCATGTTTTTGATATCATATATTTCGGCTCTGTCGTAACATTTTGAAGCCACTTCGTCGTAATAGTGTTTGTTTGAAGACAGTTCGACAATACTATTGGCTAAAGCCTTATAATCGCCCACTTCAAACAACAGGCCTGCCCCTGAAACCACATCGGATAACCCGGGAACATCAGAAGCTAAAACCGGTTTACGCAATGCCATTCCTTCAACAGCTGCTCTGCCAAAGCCTTCCCAATGACTGGACATAACGACAAATTCAGCCATCCCGAGTATAGAACCAACTTGGCTTTGGAGTCCCATAAAAACAACCCTGTCAGCTACTTTGAGTTCATTGGCCAATGCTTTGCAAGTTTCCATTCTCTTGCCCTCGCCTACAAAAACGGCCACAAACTCTTCCGGCAAAACCGTTAAAGCTTTAATAACGGTATCTTGGTCTTTTTCTTCTCGGAATCCGGCCACTTGAACAAGCATCTTTTTATTTGAAAATGTATTTACCAAATCTTGTCTTATCTGAGAAGACTCTTCTCTAACTTTATCCAAATCAATCCCGTTGTGGATAACAGTTATCGTATGATTAAAACCCAAATGTCGGGTTAAATTTGCTGCAGTGGCCTCTGAGATAGCAATAATTGCCGAAAACTGTCTGTACACAATTCTTTCAATTGCCTTTAATACCAAAACCTCTCTTCTTCGGTTGTGTGTAGCGTGCTCCGTAAAAACTAATTTAACGGAACAAAAACAAATCATTCTTGCAAATGCTACCCAATAAATTGTTGGGAATAAGTGTGCATGAACGATATCATATTTTCTAAAATACTTGATCAATTTGAAAATTAGCAAAGGATTATATAGGTTATTATTTTCTCCTAAAGAAAATACTTTAACCCCTTTTTTTTCTAATTCAGCCTTAAAAAAAGTGGCCTTACCATCAAGCAGTAGCACATCCATTTCAAATCCGTTTTGAATATGCTTGGAAACGTTGTCAACTATAGACCGTTCGGCACCACCAATATCAAGAGAATTTATGACTCGAAGTATCTTCATGACCAAAGCAGTTAAAGTTTATTATTTTCCAACCAAGCCTGGAACATTATTACATCCCAAAGCTGCCCTTGCCAGTTGCGTTTCCCCGATTGGAATTCCTGCCATTTCTTGGTGATAAAGTCGGCGTCAAAAAAGCCTCCTTCTTTTATTTTTTTTGGATCTAAAAGCGATGCACCCCAATCTTTCAGCGGTCCTCTCAACCAATCTTCGAGAGGGACGGCAAATCCCATTTTAGGTCGTTCAATCAGGTGTTTCGGAACATGTTTGTACAGCACTTGTCTTAAAACCCATTTATCAGTTCCGCTTTGGATTTTGTAATTAACCGGTAAGGAAAGGGCAAACTGTACGACTCTGTGATCTAACAAAGGCACACGGGTTTCCAATGAGCTAGCCATGGCCGCACGGTCAACCTTAGCTAAATTATTGTTAGGAAGATAAGTGATTAAATCAGTTGCCATCATTTCGTCGAAAAAGTTATCTGACAAGATTGCATTGGAATCAAACTTAGTCATCGGACGTTCTACACCCGGCAACCAATGTTTTAAATCGGGATTATGATTCATTAAACCTTTGTGGTAAAACTCTTTTCGGTTCTCTGCCGTTAACATTGGCAAACCTTTAAAGAGTTTGTCGGCAAAATTCACCGGGAGGTTTATTTTGTTTCTTTTTCCTTTTAACGGAAGTAATAATGTATACCAAAAATCATATGGCAAAGCATTGATACCGGCATGAGCCGTTTTTCTTAACACTTTAGGAATTTTGTCGAGTTTGTTCCAAGTGTTATTCGCCAATTGATAGCGAGAATACCCGCCGAACAATTCATCTCCGGCATCTCCGGACAAACTCACAGTTACCTTTTGATGGGCAATTTTAGCTACCATAAAAGTAGGAATTTGAGAAGATTCAGAAAAAGGTTCTGAATAGATATTGCTCAACTGCGGCACTATATCGAGTGCTTCCCTATCGGTTACGTAGGTTTCATGATGTTGAGTACCCAAATGCTTTGCTACTTCTTTAGCGTATTGCGCTTCATTGTATTCCGGCTTATCAAAACCGATGCTGAAGGTATCAATTTTATGGTTAGAAACGGACTGCATTAAGGCTGCAATACAGCTTGAATCTACACCACCTGAAAGAAAAGCTCCGATTGGCACATCGGAGATGGTTTGTAAATTAACTGCATCGGTCAGTAGTGTTTCTAAAGCATCAACGGCTTCTGAAGCACTTCCTGTGTAAAGCGGATTGAGTTGGCGATTGGTTAATGATTCAACCGACCAATATTGTGTTATTTCAGGGTTTTGCTTTTCATAAGACCAAGTAAGTTTTCCGCCTGAAGGTAACTTATTAATCCCGCTGTATATGGAAAAAGGCTCCGGTACTGAAGCATAAGACATAAACAATGCTAATGCGCCTTTATCAATGGGATTTGAAAATTCCGGAATAGCCTTAAGCGCTGCTAATTCGGAAGCAAAAACAAAGCTTTTGCCAACATAACCGTAGTATAGTGGCTTTTCTCCCATTCGGTCACGAACCAAAGTAAGCGACTTTTCCTTTTTGTCCCAAAGAGCGATGGCAAACATGCCGTTGCATTTTTTCACAGTAGCATCCAAACCCCAAATTTCAAAACCATACAGTAAGGTTTCGGTATCTGAGGTACCGCGCCAAGAAATATTTTGGATTTTTTCAAGCTCTTTGCGCAAGCCCAAGTGGTTGTATATTTCGCCATTAAAAACCATCATGTAACGACCTGAAGCAGACTGCATCGGCTGATGACCGGTTGGTGTTAAATCTATAATTGATAATCTGGCATGACCTAAACCCAATCCGAAATCGGCATCAAACCAAGTCCCTTTACTATCAGGACCTCGGTGATTTAATTTTTGAACCATGTTGTTGAGCACATGATTAAAATCCCATTTTTCGGGGGTTATAAAACCGGCTATTCCGCACATATATTATAGATTGAGTTAGGTTTTGGCGTTGAACTTGTTTTTACTTTTGATGTAAAAGTACAGCAATAGCCCCAAAGGAAATAAAAGATAGGTTAAGATTGGGTATTTATTTTTTCCGAAATAATTAAACTCTTTCAATTGCAAACTATTGGCAATAAAATGAACGATGGCTTTTATTTTAACAATACTATAATCCGAATATTCCATCTCCATCACTCTTGAATAGCGAAAACCTCTAGGATGTCTGCGGTACTGTCTGAAAATATTACGTGTAGAACCATCTTCCATGTATTCAACCAAGCACAATATTTCGTTCAAACACAGCAATTCATATTGTTTGTCTATTTGAACGTAAAGCGAACCCAAAGGCACAAAACTTTCTCCCGGATATATAGGGTATGGCGGAAAGCTTTTGACTACGGCTGTGCGATAAACCAGTTTTTTGTCGCCATTGATTTTATGCTTTTGATACAAATCTTCTAAACTAGCACTTTTTAGATCTTGGGGAAACCAAGCTCCTAAAACCTTGCCATCTAAAGTAGCATCTAGACCAACCAAACCTGCGTAAGAATCGTTACCAAATTCATCCCAATGTTTCAGAATCTTTTCGATGGCTTGGTCGGTAAAAAAATCATCCGAATCCATACAAACATTGAGTTCTGTATCAATCATGCTGTAAGCAGTGTTATAGCCGCCATGCATCCCTAAGTTATTTTGGTAGACATAGTGTATCTCTATTTTACGCTCATCTATCCAGTTTTGAACCAAATCTCGGGTGTTATCGGTTGAGCCATCATCAACAACCAACCAAATAAATTCCTGACAAGTCTGACGTAGCAAACTTTCATAAACTTGATGCAAACAATATGCGCGGTTGAATGTGGGCGTAAAGACAGTTATGCGTTTCATTATAATCAATTAGGCCGTAAACATCATTAATACGTAAGTGAACAAAAAATAAGCAAATATAATTTTACCAATGATTTGGTGTTGCTCTTTAAAAAACATTCTTTTTAAAAAAGGATAAATAATAACAATCCCCAATAAGAACCATGACAAATACGCAAAACGGTTGGAGAAGTTGGCTCTGATAACCAAAATCCAAAAGGCGTTGGTCATCAAATACAAATTAATCAAACGCTTATAAAACTCATCTTCAAATTC
>JBEBBH010000346.1:0-3228 GCA_041158485.1 Bacteroidota bacterium
CCAAATTGGGTAAAAAATGGTTGGAAGAAAAATACGGTAACCTTTTCGCGATGTATGAAAAAATCACCGATGAAAACCCATACGAAACCCCAATGAAAATTTACCCTGCCGTTCACTATACTATGGGTGGTGTTTGGGTAGACTACAACTTACAATCAACTATTCCGGGTTGTTTCGTTGCCGGAGAAGCCAACTTCTCAGATCACGGTGCGAACCGCTTAGGAGCTTCTGCCTTGATGCAAGGATTAGCCGACGGCTACTTTGTATTGCCATACACCGTTTCTAACTACTTGGCTGATGAAATCAGAACCGGAAAAATTTCCACCGATTCTCCTGAATTTGTTGAGGCCGAAAACAGTGTTAAGGAAGCCATCAACAAGTTCATTGGTAACAACGGATCCAAATCAGTTGACCATTTCCACAAACGTTTAGGTTTAATCATGTGGAATAAAGTAGGAATGGCGCGTAACGAAAAAGGATTAAAAGAAGCCATCGCTGAAATCGCCGCCTTAAAAGACGAATTCTACAAAGACGTTTACGTTCCGGGTAGTGCCGACGAGTTGAACCCTGAATTGGAAAAAGCACTTCGCGTGGCCGACTTCATGGACTTAGGACAACTAATGGCTATGGACGCTTTACAACGAAATGAATCTTGTGGTGGTCACTTCCGTGAAGAATACCAAGATTCAGAAGGAGAAACACTTCGTGACGACGACAACTTTGCTTTTGTAAGCGCTTGGGAATACATGGGCTACGATATCAACAAAGAAATGCTTCACAAAGAAGAATTGAAATACGAGTTTATTAAAATAGCCGCTAGAAACTACAAATAATTACATTATGTCTGCAGCAAAAAACATCAATATAACCCTTAAAATTTGGCGTCAAAAAAACGCTAAAGCCAAAGGTCAAATAGAAACTTATAAATTAGATAACGTTTCTACTGCTAGTTCATTTTTGGAAATGTTAGACCAATTGAACGAGCAATTAATCAACGAGAAAAAAGAACCGGTAGCTTTCGACCACGATTGTCGCGAAGGTATCTGCGGTATGTGTTCGTTGTACATCAACGGCCGTGCTCACGGACCGGATACAGGAACAACCACTTGTCAGTTGCACATGCGTAAATTCAACGATGGTGATACTATCTACATCGAACCTTGGAGAAGTAAAGCTTTCCCTGTAGTAAAAGATTTAGTGGTAGACCGCAGTGCGTTCGACAGAATCCAACAAGCCGGTGGTTTCGTATCCGTAAATACTTCTGGAAGAACCATTGATGCCAACGCAATTCCGGTGCCTAAACACGATGCAGATCGCGCTTTTGAAGCCGCTGCTTGTATCGGTTGCGGTGCTTGTGTAGCGACTTGTAAAAACGGTTCAGCTATGCTATTCGTAGGAGCCAAAGTATCACAATACGCTTTGTTGCCGCAAGGAAAAGTAGAAGCTACCCAACGCGTCCTAAACATGGTACGCCAAATGGACGAAGAAGGATTCGGAAACTGTACCAACACAGGTGCTTGCGAAGTAGAATGTCCAAAAGGAATTTCCTTGGAAAACATCGCCCGCATGAACCGCGAATACTTAAAAGCAAGTTTGAAGTAATTCAACCAAAAATTGTCACCCTGAGCGCAGTCGAAGGGCAAAACGCATTCCGTAATGGGATGCGTTTTTTTTATGGCGTGTCCTTACAGGCCGCGCTTTACGCAGTACACGGTACTTGCTACACACGAGCGAAGCGACTGCCGAAGGAATCGCTCACGCAAACCCTGCTAAAAAAGACGTATATTTGAGTCATACAACTACACTCATGAAAAAGCATTTCACCTATTTACTGTTGCTGACTTCACTTTTTAGTACTGTTTCAGCTCAAAAACTAAGTTTAATGACCTACAACATTCGCCTCGACGTAGCTTCCGACGGCGAAAATGCTTGGCCAAACCGCAAAGCGTATTGGGCCTCACAAGTGGCGTTTTACGAACCGGACATCTTCGGCATACAAGAAACTTTACCACACCAAGTAACCGATATACAAACTTTATTGCCGAACTATAATGCCATCGGTATTGGCCGTGACGGAGAAGGCAAAGGCGAATCGTCCAACATCTTTTACTTAAAAGACCGATTCCAAATACTGCAAGAAAACACTTTTTGGCTCTCGGAAACTCCCGATAAAATCTCCAAAGGTTGGGATGCTGCGCTCAATCGGGTTTGCACTTACGGACTATTCAAAGATCGCAAAACCAAACAAACCTTCTGGGTTTTCAATACCCACTTAGACCACATGGGCGAATTAGCACGTACTAATTCGATTCTTTTAATACTTTCTAAAATCAAAGCCCTCAACACCCAAAACTATCCGGTGTTTTTCATGGGCGATTTCAATACAGAACCTAACGAAAACCGCATCATCAACCTGAAAAAGGAAATGAACGACAGTCAGGATATTTCCAAAACCAAACCATTCGGACCAACCGGCACTTTTAATGCTTTCCAACACCAAGAAGCCGTAAGCAAACGCATCGATTATATCTTTCTCTCTAAAAACAATCCATTTTCGGTAGAGAAATATGCCATTTTGAGCGATTCAAAAGATTTAAAATATCCTTCAGACCATTTGCCGGTTTACATTGAACTCAAATTTTAACAAAAGCATTTGCTACCTTTGATATTACCAACAAACACACTATGACACTTCGATCCTTAAGCTTATTTTTATTGTTTTCGCTCTCCGTTTTAGGACAAAATTTGCACCAACATGTCAACCCTATGATTGGCACTGGTGGACATGGTCATACCTATCCCGGCGCTACTGTGCCTTTCGGAATGGTACAATTATCACCTGATACCAGAATCGACGGCAGTTGGGACGGTTGTTCGGGCTATCACTTCGACGATAGTATCATCTACGGATTTTCACACACGCACCTCAACGGCACCGGCTGTACCGATTATGGCGATATTATGTTGATGCCTACTATGGGCGACCCAATGTTAAATCCGAAAGATTACAGTTCCTCTTTCGCTCATGCTAACGAAAAAGCATCAGCCGGATTTTATTCGGTGAAACTCGACAAACACAATATAGATGTGGCTTTGACAGCATCGACACGAGTTGGTTTCCACCAATATACCTTCAACAGTTCGGGAAATGCTAATATCATTTTAGACTTAAATCACCGCGACAAATTGTTGCAAGGCGAAGTGCGCATTGTTAATGCCAAAACCATC
>JBEBBH010000347.1:0-8832 GCA_041158485.1 Bacteroidota bacterium
TGCGTTTCGTGTTTGATTAATGAAGCAAAGAAATCTTCATTGTTATTGGTTTGCATGCATTCGTCCGGTAAGAAACAATTATTTTCAATTTGCTCCATTTCCATATGATAGCCGCTTTCACGAATGAGGATTAGTATCTTTCTGGCTACATCAACACCGCTTAAATCAATTTTTGGATCAGGCTCTGTAAATCCTTGAATTCCTGCTTCTTTGACCACATCATGAAAATTATAACTCTCGCTAAAATTGTTAAAAATAAAGTTCAAACTACCGGACAATACAGCGTTGATTCGGTTGACTTTATCGCCTGACGCAATCAAGTGTTTCAAGGTATCGATGATAGGCAATCCGGCTCCTACATTCGTTTCAAATAAGAACGGCGCATTGTATTTGCGGGACAGATTTTTGAGGTTTTTATAATGATTGTATTCCGATGAACAAGCAATTTTGTTGCACGTCACCACTGCAATATTCTGACTCAGGAATTGGTCGTAAATTCCGGCTATGTCGTGATTGGCTGTAATATCTACGAAGATGCTGTTGCGTAAATTTAAGGCTTTGGTTCGGGCGATAAAGTCTATTGGATTGGCTTGTTCACCTTGGTTTAACACTTCTTTCCAATCTTTCAAGTTAACACCTTCTTCATTGAAAACCATTTGGCGTGAGTTTGACAAAGCGATCACGCGCACATTGATTTTGAGGTTTTCTTTTAAGAATTTCTTTTGTTGGCTGATTTGATCGATGAATTTTTCGCCCACATTACCAACACCCATGACAAATAAATTCAGCTGTTTGGTGTTGTCTTCGAAGAAACGCTCATGTAAGGTATTCAGGGCTTTCTTAACGTCTTTTTCGTTAATCACTACTGAAATGTTTCTTTCGGAAGCACCTTGTGCAATGGCTCGAATGTTGACGTTGTTTTTACCCAAAGTACTAAACATTTTACCGCTAATGCCTTGGTGGTTTTTCATATTTTCACCTACCAAAGCCACAATACACAATCCTTTTTCAACGATGCAAGGATCAACTTTACCTTGAGCGATTTCCGTTTCAAACGCTTGGTCGATGGCGATTTTAGCTTTGTCAGCATCAGCACTTAAAATCCCGACACAAATGGAATGCTCCGAAGAAGCTTGCGTTATGAAAATCACATTGATGTTTTCGTTGGATAATACCTCAAACAAACGCTTAGAAGAACCGGCGACACCAATCATTCCTGAGCCTTCGAGTGTAAGCAATGAAATATTGTCGATGTGTGTAATTCCTTTTATCGGATTACTTGAGCTTTCGGGTGAATTGGAAATTAAGGTACCGTAAGCTTCAGGTTCAAAAGTGTTTTTAATAAAAATCGGAATACTGTCTTTCAATACCGGCTGAATCGTTGGCGGATACAATACTTTAGCCCCGAAGTGCGACAATTCCATCGCTTCCTGATACGAAATGGTTTCGATGGGTTGTGCTTGTTTGACACTCTTCGGATTGGCAGTAAACATACCGTTGACATCGGTCCAAATTTCTAAAACCTCTGCTTTCACTGCTGCTGCAATAATGGCTGCAGTATAATCGGAACCACCGCGTCCCAAAGTAGTGGTGTTGCCGTCGGATGACGATGCTATAAAACCCGGGAGTAACGTAACTTGAGTGTTGTTGTTTTTGAAATAGTCAGCGATTAAAGAGTTTGTAATGGAAAAATCAACTGCTGCTTTACCGAAGTTGGCGTTGGTTTTAATCAATTCTCGACTGTCTTTAAAAGTCGAGTTGCTTACCTTTTGTTTCAGCGCCACGGCAATAATTTGAGATGATAATAATTCGCCAAAACCGGCAACTATATCAGCGGTTCTGCTCGATAATTCTCCCAATAGATAACAGCCGTCTAATAAGGTTTTCAGGTGATTAATGTGATGGTTAATTGTGTCAATAACCTCGCTTTGTTCACTTAGCGGAATCAGTTCATCTATGGCTTCTTTGTGCTTTTGCTCTATTTGACTGACAATGTCTTTATAAGCTTTGTCTTTGGTCGAAGCGGTTTTTCCGGCTAAAATCAGCAAATCGGTTACGCCACTAAAGGCCGAAACCACAACGGCTAGTTTGTTTACTTTGCTTTTTTGAGCTACAATGTCTAGGGTTTTAGCAATGTTTTGGGCATTGGCTACAGAAGTACCGCCAAATTTTAGTACGATCATGATTTTTATTGTGAATTGTAAATGATAAATTAACTCTCAATAGAGAGTCCATAAATTCGGGTTATATGTGAAAATTATACCCCAAATGGGGTAGTGGTAGTTGATGTTGTTGTAACCAATAGAGCAACCAAAGTGTTGGTTGTAGAAGTGAGTGTGTATGTATTGGTTGAAAACATCATGTGTCAAAAGTATAACTTTTTATAATTTAAAAAAGCTTTTCTTAAATTTTTAAGAATAATTCAATATAAAATAATATTTACATATTAAATATTTATATTTTGAATTATTTAACAATGATTTTGATAATTTGGTAAAAAATACTCGACTAAATAGTTGCTTTTTACGGCTCGTTTGCTGAATTTTGGACCTTAAATCCTAACCAAAATGGAGCATTCGCATTACATCAGCACCGATGTGTTGACATTAGAGAGTTTACAGCAGATTGTTGCTGAGCATAAAACCTTAGCGCTTTCTGAGGAAGCCAAAATCAACATCCAACAATGTCGTGATTATTTAGACCAGAAAATGGCATCTAATGAAACTCCGATTTACGGCATCAATACCGGATTTGGGTCGTTGTGTAATGTAAAAATTTCTAATGAAAATTTGTCGCAGCTTCAGGAAAACTTAGTGAAGTCGCATGCTTGCGGAACCGGTGAAGAAGTACCGCAGGAAATCGTTAAACTGATGTTGTTACTCAAAATCCAATCGTTGAGTTACGGGCATTCCGGTGTGCAGTTGCAAACGGTTGAACGTTTGGTGGATTTTTACAATCACGATATTTTACCCGTAGTGTATACTCAAGGTTCTTTGGGAGCGAGTGGCGATTTAGCGCCGTTAGCCCATTTGTCATTGCCGCTGTTAGGTGAAGGTGAAGTATATTACGACGGATTCCGTCAACCGGCCAAAAAAGTGTTGGAGAAAATGGGTTGGCAACCGATTGTATTACAGTCGAAAGAAGGTTTGGCATTGCTAAACGGTACCCAGTTTATGAGTGCTTATGGCTGTTTCATTTTGCTTAAAGCGATGAAATATTCTTATTTAGCCGATGTTATTGCTGCTGTTTCTTTAGAAGGATTTGACGGAAGAATAGAGCCGTTCAATGAGCTGATTCATTATGTTCGCCCACACAAAGGACAAATTGTAACCGCCAACCGAATGACCGAATTGTTAGAAGACAGTCAGTTAATTTCACGCCACAAAGAACATGTCCAAGATCCGTATTCGTTCCGTTGCATTCCGCAAGTTCATGGTGCTTCGAAAGATACTATCGAATATGTTAAAAAAGTATTCAAAACTGAAATCAACTCGGTTACCGATAATCCGAATATCTTTAAAAACGAAGATTTAATTATTTCAGGAGGGAATTTCCATGGTCAACCTTTGGCCATGGCTTTAGACTTTTTAGGAATAGCCTTAGCTGAATTAGGCAGCATCTCTGAAAGAAGAACGTATCAATTGATTTCTGGATTGCGTGGTTTACCCGCATTTTTGGTAGATAATCCGGGCTTGAATTCCGGTTTTATGATTCCGCAATACACTGCAGCAAGCATAGCCAGTCAGAACAAACAACTAGCAACGCCGGCCAGTGTAGACAGTATCGTTTCATCTAACGGACAAGAAGATCACGTGAGTATGGGTGCCAACGCAGCTACAAAATGTTTGAAGATTATGGAAAACCTGGAGCGTATTTTGGCTATTGAATTAATGAATGCTTCTCAGGCTTTGGAATACCGCCGACCGTTACAATCGAGTGAGTTTTTAGAAAGTTTTGTCAAATCGTATAGAGAAGAAGTGCCTTTGGTGACGGAAGATCGAATTTTACACTACGACATTGAAAATTCTGTAGCGTTTTTGGAGAGTTTCGCGATTGATTTAGAAGAGTAAACTCAACAATCCCATAATGGCCGGAACAGCTTGTACAAAGAATATTCTTTTGGAAGCCGTTAACGCGCCGTAAATGCCGGCTACCAACACACATCCCAAAAAGAAGATGGCCACGTTTGTACTCCAAGTAATATCGCAAATCAGTAACGACCAAATCAATCCTGCAGCGAGAAATCCGTTGTACAAACCCTGATTAGCGGCCAGTACTTTGGTCTTTTCAAATTGCTCTTCAGGTATGGTTTTGAACACTTTTTTGGCACGAGTAGTCCAGGCAAACATTTCCAGCCATAAAATATAAATGTGCAATACTGCGATAAATCCGATGATGAGTTGAGAGATTAGATTCATGGTTCTTGGTTTTAGTAAGTTACACAGAGATGCACAGCGTTCTTTTGAGATTCACTGAGAGGCTTTTAAAGCTCTGTAAATCTCTTTTTTTTCTGAGAATCTCTGTGAAATATCTTATATAGATTTATTCATTATCATTAAAAATACGTTCAATTCTTTTATCAGGAACCAGCCAGATAAAGGCTACGAGTATGTATATCGCAGCTGAAATTTCGGTGTAATTTTTACTAACCAGAACAGCAATTAAATACAAAACCACAGAGGCTTTTCCTTTATAATCTTTTCCAAGGGCTTTTGAGAGTAACGAATCTTTGCCATGGTGTTTCAAAATGACAATTTGTAAAATATAATAGGCGATAGCATTCATTAATAAAATTACACCATACAACATCATCGGGAAAGGAGCAAAGTGATGTTCACCTATCCAAGCCGTGGTAAACGGAATCAACGATAACCAAAACAATAAATGCAAATTCGCCCAAAGAATAGTGCCGTTAACGCGTTTTACGGTATGCATCATATGATGGTGGTTGTTCCAATATATACCGACATAAATGAAGCTCAAGATATAACTCAGAAACTTGTGAAACAAAGGAATTACAGCTTCAAAAGTGGTGTCATCAGGTACTTTAAATTCCAATACCATGATGGTAATGATAATGGCCAGTACACCATCACTGAAGGCTTCGAGTCGGTTTTTGTTCATATGGTTGTCTGTTATCTATTGTCTCAACGTCTATTATCTAAATATCTATCAACTATCGTTTAAAATTCTTCTCAATCGCCTTAATCATTTCTCCGGCGATGTCTTTGTTGGTCGCGCCTTCTATGCCTTCTAGTCCGGGAGAAGAGTTTACTTCTAACAACAACGGTCCTTTAGAAGAACGAATAATATCAACTCCGGCTACTTTTAAATCCATGGCTTTGGCGGCTTTGATGGCGATTTTCTTTTCCTCCGGAGTAGGTTTGATTACCGATGCTGTGCCGCCCATGTGGATGTTCGCGCGGAATTCTCCCGCAGCTGCTTCCCGTTGTATGGCCGCTACCACTTTCCCGTCTACGACAAACAAACGCAAATCTTTTCCGTTGGCTTCTTTGATGAATTCTTGTACCAAGATATTGGCATTCAAACTCTTAAAAGCATTGATTACCGATTCGGCTGCTTTTTTGGTTTCGGCTAATACGACACCTTTTCCTTGGGTTCCTTCTAATAGCTTTACAATCAAAGGCGATCCGCCCACCATCTTAATCAAATCATCCGTATCCAAAGGCGAATTGGCAAAACCGGTCGTCGGAATATCCACGCCGTGGTGTAATAGTAATTGTAAGGAAAACAATTTGTCACGCGATTGTGTAATGGCGGCGGCCGAATTCAAACAAAAGACCTTCATCGCTTCAAACTGACGTGTCAAAGCACAACCGTAAAAGGTAATACTCGGACGAATTCTCGGTATAATAGCGTCGAAATTATCCAAGATTTTTCCGCCGCGGTAATGAATTTCAGGCTTCACGGCATCGAGTTTCATATAACACTCTTTGATGTTCAGAAAATGCATTTCGTGACCGCGCATTTCACCCGCTTCCATAATCCGTTTGTTGCTGTACAATTCGGGATTACTGGCTAAAACACCTATGCGCAAACCGGATTTGTTGGCAATGGCGTTCTGGTACAAATCTTTCAAACTCTCGGTGGTAGTTTGTCCCAGTAAATATTTTTGTTCAGGGTCGACTAATATTCTGCCACTCATGGCTTCGCGACCCAACAACATGCGGAAACCCATAGAATCTCGGTTGGTTAACGTCATTTCTATCGCCCAAGTATCGTCGCCAATTTTAAGTTGGGTTTGAATCACATAACGTTGTTCTCTGAAACCGCTCGAGCTTTTAACGATGCGTTTGTCAATGAGTTTGGCCTCGCAATGGATAACGGTTTTGAGGTTGTTTTGGATTGGATTGATGTCGAACTTCACCCAATTTTCACCTTCTTTTACAAAAGGTGCAATATTGATGGCGTGCAAGGCAGAAGTTTTAGCACCCGAATCGACACGGGCTTTGATGGCCGGAATACCGAGTTCCGGAAACGAACACCATTCTTCTGAACCTAAAATGATCTTATTTTGTGGCATTTTATAAAAAATTTAAGCCACAAATAACACAAATTCTCACTGATAAAAGGCGGGAATTCTTGTGATTTGTGGCTTGTAAAAAATTAAACAGTTCTTATTTTGTCGGTTTTTCCGCTTTGTTGATAGTTACGGTCAACTCTTGTGCAATCTCATCTAAATCCATAAATATTTCGTCACCGGACGCAATTTTCGAAGTGATGATTTCTTCGGCCAAAGCATCTTCTACGTATTTCTGAATGGCTCTTTTTAACGGACGCGCCCCAAATTGTTTGTCGAAACCTTTCTCGGCGATGAACGCTTTGGCTTTGTCGGACAAATTCAACTTGTAACCTAACTCTTCAATGCGCGCGTATAATTTTTTCAATTCGATTTCGATGATCAAATCGATGTCGTGTTTCTCTAAAGGGTTGAACACAATTACGTCGTCGATACGGTTCAAGAATTCAGGCGCAAAGGTTTTCTTCAAAGCGTTTTCAATCACACTTTTTGAATGTTCATCGGCTTGCGCCACTTTAGCAGAAGTGCCGAAACCAACACCTTGTCCGAAATCTTTCAACTGACGCGCTCCAACGTTAGACGTCATGATGATGATGGTGTTTTTAAAGTCGATTTTACGACCTAAACTGTCCGTCAAATAGCCGTCGTCCAACACTTGTAACATCATATTAAAAACGTCCGGATGCGCTTTTTCGATTTCGTCTAATAACACAACACAGTACGGTTTTCTTCTTACTTTTTCAGTCAACTGACCACCTTCTTCGTAACCTACGTATCCCGGAGGCGCTCCGATTAAACGAGAAATCGCAAATTTCTCCATGTATTCACTCATGTCAATGCGAATCAAAGCATCTTCAGAATCGAATAATTCTTTCGCTAATACTTTGGCCAATTGTGTTTTACCAACACCGGTTGACCCAAGGAAAATAAACGAACCAATCGGGCGATTCGGATCTTTCAAACCGGCGCGATTGCGTTGGATGGAGCGGGCAATTTTGGTTACCGCTTCGTCCTGACCAATGACTTTTCCTTTGATTAACTCTGGCAAGTGCGCCAATTTATTGCTTTCAGTTTGGGCGATACGATTCACCGGTATACCGGTCATCATCGAAACTACATCAGCTACATTGTCCTCGGTTACTCGGATTCGGTTGCTTTTCGATTCTTCTTCCCATTGTTCTTGAGCAATAGCCAAGTCTTTTTCCAAACGTTTTTCATCGTCACGCAATTTGGCAGCTTCTTCGTATTTCTGTTTTTTAACAACAGAGTTTTTCAATTCACGCACTTCTTCTAATTGACGCTCTAAATCCAAAATTTGTTTCGGCACGTCGATGTTGGTTATGTGAACTCTTGAACCGGCCTCGTCTAAAGCATCAATCGCTTTGTCCGGCAAGAAACGCTCCGACATATAACGGTTGGTTAATTTCACACAAGCTTCAATCGCTTCAGGCGTGTAAATTACATTATGATGGTCTTCGTATTTGTTTTTGATATTGTTCAAGATGGTAATCGTTTCTTCTACTGAAGTGGGTTCGACGATTACCTTTTGGAAACGTCTTTCCAGCGCACCGTCTTTTTCAATATATTGACGATACTCATCCAAAGTCGTAGCACCAATACATTGGATTTCGCCACGGGCTAAGGCCGGTTTAAACATGTTAGAAGCATCTAACGAACCCGTAGCACCGCCGGCGCCAACAATGGTGTGGATTTCATCTATAAATAAAATGATGTCATCGTTTTTCTCCAATTCGTTCATCACGGCTTTCATTCTTTCTTCAAACTGACCGCGGTATTTGGTTCCGGCTACTAATGAGGCCAAATCCAAAGTCACCACTCTTTTGTTGAAGAGAATGCGCGATACTTTCTTTTGAATGATGCGTAAGGCCAAACCTTCGGCGATGGCAGATTTACCCACGCCCGGCTCTCCAATGAGTAGCGGATTGTTTTTCTTTCTGCGGCTTAAAATTTGAGACACGCGCTCAATTTCTTTTTCGCGACCTACTACGGGGTCGAGTTTGCCCTCTTCTGCCAATTCGGTCAAATCGCGCCCAAAATTGTCTAACACCGGAGTTTTAGATTTTTTGTTGGTTTTATTTGCCGGATTGTTGAAACTACCTTCTTTAAGGCTGTCATCCTGACTGGAATCGTCGTTATACGATTCGTTTCTCGGCAGGTTATCTGTGAAATCTTCTTCGTTTGGTGTCATGTTTAGGTACTGTTCTTTTACTACATTGTAGTCTATTTTCAGACGATGCAGTAGTTTGGTTGTGGGATCGTTTTCGTTTCTT